>CAZBRI010000071.1:0-10290 GCA_964494055.1 uncultured Anaerolinea sp. | reverse complement strand
GATCCGATATTGCGGACAGTGTCCAGATGTGAACGGATATCAACATCCCAATACCTGGGAAGTGTAAATAAGGGATCATCGATCGATCCTTCTGGTAAATAAGAAGGGCGCATTGGATCTGCAGAGTCAGTTAACGGCACCCAGTTGAACATGATCGGTCCTCGTGGATTGATGGTAAAACCTGCTTTGTATCCGAATTGGCGCGCAGCTTCGACCGGCTTTTTACCAAAATCGCCGCCCGGCCAAATGATGGCTATAGGCGTCTTATTGAAATGAGCCTTCATCGCATCTATGGAACCCTGCAGCTCTCCTGATATAAACTCAGGGGATGAATTGTCATTCATATTGGTGTTGTGGATTACACCATGCGCCTGATGATCCACCCATCCTTCACTTTCAAGTGCAGCGTTTTCTGCCCAGAGTTGTTGATTTGTATCAGGATGGCTGATCCAGGCATTGACAACTTTCCACCCCCATTTATCATAGTAAGCTTTAAACGTCTTGTCAAAATATTCCCTGTATTTCCTGTCATCGACAATCAAAAGAACAGAGCGCTGTGGAATTTTTGCATTATTATAAAGAAAATCAACAGCCTGCTGCATATCAACTGCTTCAAAACCCATTTCATGCAGATCATTCATGATTTTCTTGAAATCTGTAATACTGATCTGATCAGCCGCCGAAACGTTTCCCTTGGTGATCGAGTGGAACATAATCGGCATTAACACAGTACCGGGCACAGAGTTTTTTGAATCCCATTTCAACTTTAATGCCTGGCAGGTGTCTTTAATATACGTGTGAGGGTTATCCAGCGGATTTAATAAGGTTGTAACAAATTGACCCGGCAGAGCGGGCGGCGTTCTGATCTCAGTAGGTGCAGGAACCGGGGTTTCTGTTACAGTAATGGCAATTGTAACAACCTGGGCTGTCTGTGCAGCGCCTGCTTCAATTGTGGCAACAGCCTGAGTAATCGCTGCTTCCATATCAAGTGTTGGCGTGACTGCCGGTGAGGATACACAACCGGCAGCTATCAATGCAATGACAAGCACCAAAATTAAGACCGTAAATTGACTAATCGATAATTTCCGCATCAAGCTGATCTTTTTCATAAAACCGATTCTAACCCAAAATGTGAGAACATCCGCATAAAGCGAACATCCCCACATTCATAATTGAGCTAATGTAACGCGTTTAGAATACTTATTCGCCTTTGATAAATGCTTCTGTTAACTCAAGGCAGATATTATCTTTAAATTGTTTTGGAGGAGTCTTGAAGAAGTATGATGAAGGTCCAACGATCGGACCGCTCATTCCACGGTCTAATGCGAGTTTGGCGCATCGAACAGCATCGATAATGACACCAGCTGAGTTTGGACTATCCCAAACTTCCAGTTTCGCCTCAAGATTTAGCGGTACATCCCCGAAGGTAGTTCCTTCCATGCGGATGTAACACCATTTTCGATCGGTCAGCCACGGAACATAATCTGAAGGACCAACATGAATGTTACCAGGATCGATATTATATGGGATCATGCTGGTCACTGCGCCTGTTTTAGAAATCTTTTTACTTTCTAGCCGTTCTCGTTCCAGCATGTTCATAAAATCTGTGTTACCGCCAAAATTCAGTTGATAGGTGCGATCAATTCTTACACCGCGGTCAACAAATAAACTGGTTAAAACACGATGGAGAATGGTAGCCCCAACCTGGCTTTTAATATCATCTCCAAGGATTGGCAGACCTGCATCTTGAAATCTCTTACCCCAGTACTCAGAGGATGCAATAAATACAGGGATAGCGTTGACGAAAGCACAGCCAGCTTCGATGATCTGTTCAACATACCATTTGGTTGCCATTTCAGAGCCAACAGGCAGGTAACTGACGACCACGTCAGTTTTGGTTTCTTTGAGTAAGCGGACAATATCAGCTGTTGGGCCGGGAGCTTTTTTAATCACCTGGGAGAGATATTTTCCAAGACCATCATGCGTCATGCCTCTTACAACCGGTGCATTCATATGAGGAACTTCAGAAAACTTGAAAGTATTATTCGGTTCTGCAAAGATTGCTTCCGAGATATCTTTCCCAACTTTTGTAATATTTACATCAATGCCCATGGTTATTTCAATATCACTGATGTGATATCCACCCAGGTTGACGTGCATCAAACCTGGTACAGAAGCATTATCCGGGGTATTTTTGTAAAACTCTAAACCTTGAATAAGGGATGAAGCGCAATTACCGACACCAATAATTGCTACTCGAACTTTGTTTTGACCCATTTGCAATCTCCTAACCTGGCTTTTTGAATCGATCACCTGAAATAAAAACAGGAAAAATGAATTTTTTATCCTGAGAGAAATAATTAATAATAAGCAGTCACTGATAACATGAAACCTGAATATTCATCAGGAAGAATTGGCTGGGCTGATTATAATGGATAATACTATTATTCAAATACAATTTTATCATTGGCTGTGAATAATAAATCTCAAGCATTATTTTTACAAGGCAAATTAAATTAATCAATGAATTATTCACTCGTAATTGCCGGCCAGCTTCGAAACCAATACCTGATCCCTCCAGAAGGAAAACCCATTCTCGATAAACCGGGAGGTAATCTCTTATACGCTGCGTCCGGGGCAAGACAATGGGTTGATAAGGTTCATTTGTTGACAAGAATCGGTGAAAATTATCCGCATGACTGGATAAGCGATTTTCAGCAAAAGGGGATGGAAATAACCGGAATACGGATCCTGCCTGGCGCGATGGATCTGCGATCCTTTATCTGCTATTCCGATATGGGAGAGCTTCAGCGCTCGAATCCTGTTTCTCATTTTGTTAAACTCGGCATTCCATTTCCCAAAGGACTTTTAGGATATCAATCTCAGGGTTTCGACCAGGATAATAGAAATATTTCAAATCCTGATTCCCCAAAACTATCCGATATTCCGGCTGAGTACCGCGTAGCCAAAGGTGTTCTTCTTTGTCCGCTTGACTTATTAACCCACTCCCAACTTGCTCCAGCCTTCAGGCACGGCGGTGTACCGATAGTATGTATTGATCCCGGTTCAAGCTATATGAATTCAAACTTTTTCGATGATCTCCGTTCACTTCTACAGGGAGTAACAGCTTTTTTACCTTCAGAAAAAGAAATACGGGATTTGTTTTGGGGAAGAACGAATGACTTGTGGGAAATGGCTTCCACTCTTGGTAGTTTTGGGTGTGAAATTATTGTCATTAAACGCGGAGGGCATGGTCAATATGTCTACGAACATGCTTCTGGTAAAAAGTGGGACATACCAGCCTACCCTTCAAAACTGATTGATCCGACTGGAGCAGGTGATGTTTTTTCAGGTGGTTTTTTAGCTGGTTATGCTGAGACACTGGACCCGCTGCTGGCTGCAATGAAAGGCAATATTTCTGCATCATTTTCAATTGAAGGAACTGGTGCTTTTTTCTCACTTGATTCAATGCCCGGTTTAGCGCAGGCACGGCTTCATTCACTGGAAAATCTTGTGAGGAGAATTTAATCTCAGAGGTAATATGATCAATGAACTGATTGACCTGACTATTCAAATTCAACAAATTCCAGCACCGACCTTTGACGAATCTATCCGCGGCCAATTTATTAGACAAACGTTCGCTGCCACTCCAGGCAAATTATCAGAAATTCAAACTGACAATGCAGGGAATGTACTTGCCTGCATCAAAGGTTCTGGAACAGGAAAACCACTCGTCATTTCTGCTCATCTCGATACTGTTTTCCCGAAGGAAACAAACCTCGCCGTTCATTATGAGGAAGGCAAGATATTTGGACCGGGAATTGGAGATAATTCATTGGGGGTGGCCGGCTTATTTGGCATTGTATGGGAGCTTCAAAAAAGATATATCATCCTGCCGGGGGATATATGGTTGACAGCTAATACATGTGAAGAAGGGTTGGGAAATCTGCGCGGAATGAAAGAGATTGTCAATCGATTTGGTGCTGATCCCGTCGCTTACCTGGTTTTGGAGGGTATGGCGCTTGGGAATATTTATCACAGGGGAGCTGGCGTTCAGCGTTACAAGATCAATATTCAAACAGAAGGAGGACACTCCTGGACAGATTATGGAAAACCATCCGCCATTAATGAATTGTCTGAAATGATCAATAAAATTACCGGGATAAAACTACCTTCAAAACCGCATTCAACCCTGAACATTGGCCGGATTAGCGGAGGGACAAGTATTAATACGATTGCATCAAACGCATGGATGGAATTAGATCTGCGTTCCGAAGATCCAGCTTCCTTACAAGAACTTGATTCACGGGTGTCTATTATTGTCAATAAATGCCGAAAAAAAGGCTTCGAGATAGATATAAACTCCATCGGTCAACGCCCGGCTGGTGAAATATCACTTGATCATAAAATTATCCGCCTTGCTGAAAATTGTTTACTGGAACAGGGTATACAGCCTGAATTCACCATCGGATCAACCGATGCAAACTATCCGTTGAGTTTAGGTTATCCGGCACTTGTTTTGGGCCTTTCCACTGGAGGAAAAGCCCACACTACTCATGAGTTTATTGAAACAAGCCCATTGAAACAAGGAATTGAACACATTATTCAATTTATTTCCCGGGTTTGGCAATGATCAAAAATTTATCTCAAACCAATTAATTCAAAAACAATTAAAGGGCTGCGTTTTCCTTTCACGACCATAGGCGGCAGAGGATTTACCAGAATTTTATCTTTTACCAACTCATATACCGATTCGCTGATAATGATCTGATTTTTTCCTGAATTTTCCTGTATACGCTTTGCAGTATTTACACTATCCCCAATAGCTGTATACTCCTGGTGTTTATCAGTCCCGATTAATCCGAGGACAGCATCTCCAAAATTAATCCCAACACCAAATTCGAGATATGATTCTGGGGAAAGCACTTTATACAGATCAGTCACCTTTTTTCGAAGATTTATTGCAGCCCGGACTGCCCGAATTGCATGATCAGGCTGCGGGATTGGCGCATTCAACCATGCCATAACAGCATCTCCCAGGAATTTATCTACGGTGCCTTCTTCTTCCAAAATTGCATCTGCAGCTGCAGCAAGATAACGATTTAGAACTGCAACCAGTTTTTCTGGAGATTGGGATTCACTGTAAGTGGCAAATCCGCGAATATCAGCAAATAAGGTTGTGATTCCGGATTTTCTTCCCCCCAATTCCAGATTTTCAGGATTCAATTGTTCGATTACAGCCGGCGATACCATCCGTTCAAACCATTTCCGGTGAAGTTCCAGGCGTTTTTTTTCTGTCAAATCATCAAGAACAATCGCAACGCCTTGAATTAATTTTTCATGGTTTTTTAATGGGGACATATTCACCCGCCATGTGACTAATCCCTTTCCTCCAATATGATGACTGAACTCCAGGTCAATTAAATTTTGGTCATGATTTCGTGTCTGGGCAACCCAGTCATTGATACTGCCAGAAATCGATGGAAATAAATCACATACTTTTTTCCCGACCATTTCCAGGCTGGAAAGGCCAATTATTCTTTCCGCTGCAGGATTTACCAGGAGAACAAGATCATCAATATCAGTTGTAATAACCCCGCTCGGGATGGATGAAAAAATATTATCCATCATCTTTTTAATTTCTGTCACTTCTGACAATGTCCTGCTCAGGGTTTCAAATAGCCTGGCATTTTCAATCGCGATGGCAGCTTGATTGGCAAAAATTACCAGCAGATCTTTTTCAGAATCTGAAAATATCCCTGAACGTATCCTGTTATCTGCATAAATAACACCGATTAGGTCTTTCTTAATTATCCCGTCCTGACCATGGGTGACATTTAATGGCACACAAATAATTGAACGAAGGTTGAATGCAATGATACTGTTCTGATTCCCAAAACGCGGGTCCTGCTGGGCATTCGTTGTCAAAACAGGTTCTCCACTGTCAATAACCCGCTGAATAATGGTTCGGCTGACAGCATATTCCGTTTCATTCAAAGATTCCTGTTCCCAGTTTCTGGCAACCCTTGTTGTCATATTTCCATTGGGATCATGGAGCATTAAAAAACCTCTCTCTGCGGCTGTTAATTGAATAATGTTATCCATGACTATTCTTAAAACTTCATCCAGGTTGAGAGATGAATTGATCGCTTTCCCAATTTCAGAAATGGCAAGCAGATTTTTTCGTTCATTAATAAAATTCATTGCTTTTTTTGATAAATCAAAAACCCGGCTTTCCTGGCTGGAAAGATCCTCGAGAATATTTGGCGGCAAGTGTCCCCGAATGGCAATCAGTTTTGAACGAATTAGCCCGGCTTCCTGGCTGATTGTTTTCAATTCATCAGCTATCTCTATTGGAAATTCCTGCATCATATTCTAAACTCCAAAAAACCGTTCATTGATAATCTTTCTTATTGTTTTGTACCGCAGAGTTCTACTGGCTTTTTCGGCAGGCAAAATGTCAACATTCCCGTTATGAAATAATGTAATCTCCAGTGATGATAATAATTTATCAACTTCCTGAGAGGCTTCCGGAATTAACTCTTTTACAGCCCTGGCCCGTTCTGCTGGAGTTACATTGACTGCAGGAGGCCGTTTCATCCATCCCAATACTTGATTTACTGAATGAAACGCTCTTTCAACAGGACTTACCTGTTCCCATTTTATCCAATGCTCAAGCCACACCGGGGATGAAAAATGTAAAGAGTTAAATATTGTTTTGATAAACGAGGGTATACGTGAACGAACAAATCTCTTTCCGGCTTTTTTCGATAATAATTTTATAGAAATTAAGATTATGACTGATAGAACTGCCAGTAACGGCCATTTCCATCGCGCAAAGAACATTAATAATAAAGTATTATGTGATTTTGAAACCCGAATTGCGTCGGTATCATCTTCAGCTGCCTTATTTTTATTTATCGCTCCTTCATTCGACGGGTTTTCCAATTTCGCAGACTGACTGGACTCAAGTCCCAATGGAAGGACGATTTCAGGCTGAATAGTAGTTGGTTCAAACTGAACCCATCCTACACCCGAGAAAAATACTTCCAGCCAGGCGTGGGTATCTTTTCCCCGAACGATATATTCTCGCGGATTTTCATTCAAACCCTGTGAAAATCCTACAACCAGTCTTGCAGGTATACCGATAGAACGCAGAAGCAATACATCCGCACTGGCATAATAATTACAAAAGCCACTCTTGTTTGTCATGATGAACCAGACAATCGGATCTTCTCCAGCCTTTGGGTCCGGGACAACATCATTGTAGTGCATTGTTTTTCGCAGGTAATTGGTTACCGCAGCTGCTTTATCAAACTCGGAAACGAGACCGGAGGTGATTTCCTCAGCCAGAGGTTTGATATTAGATTTAATTTTTTCAGGAATTTGAAGATATCTATCTTTTATCCATTTTGGATAATTCGATTCACTTTTTCTTAGCATAGCCTGGGTTGGGTTATACAGCAAGGCACGGACCTTGTAAAGGTCACCATCCTGTACAACAGGTGAAACTTTCCAACTGAATGGGTCTGTATCACTGCCTGCATTTCCATCTACCTGAATTGTGCTTTTCCGGCTGACCCAAATGCTTTGCTGCGGGATTACCAAAAATGAACTCTGGCTTGTTCTCCAGATTATTGAGAACTCTGTTTCCGGTGGAATAATTGTGTCAGATTTCGCAAAACTCCCTTTTTCAGGATCAAATTCTACATTAACTCCTTTATTGACTTGCCAGGTAGAATCATTATAAGTATCGTAAACCCGCATTCTCCAATATTGTCGCGGAAGAGCTGGATCCGAGGCAATTACTTTTAATAATTGTGTCTCACCTTTTCCAGCTATTCTTCCCAAACCGAGATTATCACCGAATATTTCACCTTTCTTTTCAATAGTCCTTTCACTCTTTAATGCCGCAAACAAATCTGCAAATCGTTCTTGAACAGGATAAAACGGATCATTGATCTTTTTCCAGGTAGTAACTGCCGCCGGAATCAGCACAGAAGGTAAAGGGATCATAAAAGCGATCAAAACTAATATGGCTGCAATTTTGATCATGTGTTTATTCAAATCAAATTCAGGTTCCTCACCAGCCAGAACGCCTTCTTTCTCCCAGCGTTCCCGGGATTTCAATAAATTTATTCTTCCCGTTAAAATAAGTGAAAAAAATAAATAAATGGCAAGGCCCCAGATTCGTCCCGGTTTAGCTGAATCATAATATTGGATCACGAGCAGTGGAATTAAAGATGGCAAAATCACCCTGAGAATTTCACGGTTCCTGATCAATTCATAAGCACTGATTAAGCCGATCAGCCAAAATAAAATCGACATTAAAATAACAAAGAATAAATAATCATCAACTTTTTTTCCATTAATCAATAACGATATTGAAGCTGAAAACCTTCCAAGAAGACTGATCATTCTATCCAACAAGGTTATCTCACCGGTAATCACACTTGAAAGATACCAAGGAAGGATCAGGATTGAATAAAAAAATCCTAATAATTTGATGACAGTTTTATTAAAAAAGCTGTACCCAAGAGAAAACCCAAGAAATGAACCTAAAATTCCCAGCCAACCGGTAATACCAAGATCTGTTGTCCAATTTGTGATCTCGAGACGAAATGCCGTTGTTAATACCAATAAAATCACTAAAAATGATGAGCCAATATCCAGCTTAAAATACCTGTAAAGTTTCATACAAAATAGCTCCGTATATTGAGTGTACAATATTAGGTAAATAATCGTCAATTAAAATTTATCGACTTATACTCCTTAATAATTTTGAAATTCAGAAATGAATAATCCTTTTATTTGGATCCATTTTTTGAAAGAAAGTGAGAGTAAATGAATTCTATTTTAAGTTTTGGAACTGACTTTATTATCTCGTTTCAAAGTTTAGGGAATTGGTTGGTTTTCCCAATGAAATTATTTTCATTTCTGGGCTCTGAGGAATTTTACTTATTTTTCCTGCCTATTATTTACTGGATCTTTGATCCCGGCTTTGGCCTCCGGCTTGGGACAATCTTATTAGTTTCAAGCGGGTTGAATGACATACTAAAAATCACTTTTCAAGGACCTCGTCCATATTGGTTTAGCTCAAAGGTACACGCCTATGCAGCCGAATCATCATTTGGTGTTCCATCAGGACATGCTCAAATTTCAATGTCATTATGGGGAACACTCGCAAGAAAAATTAATACAAAGTGGGGATATTTTGTTTCAGTTTTGATCATATTTTTTATTGGATTATCCCGATTATTCCTGGCTGTTCATTTTCCACATGATGTTTTGTTGGGATGGATCCTCGGCGGAATAACATTATGGCTGTTTGGGAATTTTTCAGAGACCGTCATTAATTGGATTAAAAACCGAACAATTGCAATACAAACCATGGTGGTTTTTTTTGTTTCAATGATCATTTTAATCCCCGCACTGCTAATATTTAATAATTCATCTAGCTGGGTAATGCCTGATTTTTGGCTTCAAAATGCCAAACTTGCCGGCCTGCTTCCGTTACCCGAACCTGTCAATATAGATTCAGCTGTAACATCTTCAGCGTTACTTTTAGGTATGTTATTTGGTGCAGTCTTGATGAAATCAAGGGGTAGATACTCCGCAACAGGTACCTTGAACCAGAAATTATTGCGATTGCTGCCTGGTTTTACTGGCTTATTAATTTTATATATTGGTTTAAAAGTTGGTTTTCAAACAATTATTCGAACTGATAATATTTATTTACTTTTCTTCCTGAGATATATTAGGTATGCACTTGTTGGTTTTTGGGTTTCTGCAGGGGCACCCTGGGTTTTTGCTAAAATTACACTCTCCTCTTCGACAAATTGATTTATTAATTTGTCTTCAGATTTTTTTATCAGTCAATTTAATTGAAAAATTTCTGACAGTTGTATTTTGATATAATTATTTTCTATTTTTATTGGCGAAAAAACTGAAGCATTTCAATGACATTGACGATTGGCAGTCTTTTAAACGGTAGATACAAAATTTTAGAAATCCTTGGGCAGGGGGGAATGGGTTCTGTTTATCGTGCTATGGATGAGAACCTGACAGTAAGTGTAGCGGTCAAAGAAAATTTATTCACAACTGATGATTATTCCCGCCAATTCCGCCTGGAAGCTTCGATTCTTGCAAATGTACGCAATGAACACCTGCCTCGTGTCACTGATTATTTTATTTTGGGTGAAGATGGTCAATACCTGGTGATGGATTTTATCAATGGTGAAGATCTTCGTCAGCGCATGGAGAGAGAAGGAAAAATTAAGGATAGTGATG
>CAZBRI010000070.1:0-10291 GCA_964494055.1 uncultured Anaerolinea sp. | reverse complement strand
ACACGGCTCTGAACACTCTTTCCCTACACGACGCTCTTCCGATCTCACAGAAAGAACTGGCAGAGATACAAAATGAAGCCCGGCAGCAGGAGAATAAACTATTTGATGCCAGGCAGAATTTCTCGAATTTAACCGGAGGATTTAATGCAACCCGCATCCGCCTCGTTGATATTCGCTCAAAATTAAATGAATGGCACAGGCAATCGGCCGGCTTGCATAATCAAAGTGAAGCAATCAACCGTGAGCTTGCTGTGTTGGATGAGAGATGGCGTTCATTAACAGCAAACAGGCTGACGATTAACACTGAATTGGAGCGGTTGATCGATGAAGAAAGCGCTGCTCATGAACGCGTCACAGAAGCCAGGTTGGAGTTTGAAAGAACCCAGGCTGAAGCTGAAGATGCAAAACTCCAGGAAGAAAATGCAAAAACAGCTCTCGGTGCACGCCAATTTGAAAGGGCAGGGGTTGAACAACAATTAAATACTGCCAGGCAAAATTTGAATTCACTTAATTCGCGCAGAGCAAATCACCAGGCGCATTTAAATGAATTAAAAAATCGTCTTGATGCCCAGAAAGACAAATTGAAGGCTGTAGATATTGTCATTGCTACTGCCGAAGAAACCTTTCGTTCAGCTGAAAAGAAACTTGCCCAAACTCAAAAACAAAAAAGTCAGGCAGAAGAAAAACTGCAGCAAGTGGAAACAGAACTTGCCGCGCTCAAACAGAAGTTGAATGAGATCGAAACCAACAAACGGTCACGGCAGGAAGAAAAAAATATTAAAGCAGGCGAACAGACAAAATTACAGGCCCAGATCGAAGTCCTTGAACAGGCTGAGCGATCGCTTTCTGGTTTTGCAGAAGGGGCAAGATACCTGCTTGATGCTGCTAAAAAATCAAAAATCAATGGATCTCAGGGATTATTATCCGCTTCGCTGGATGTCCCCGTTGAATACGAAATAGCCATCGCTGCTGCATTGGGTGATGCTTTCGATGTGGTCGTGATTGAATCCGAGAAAAGCGTTAATGATGTGCTGGATTTATTACAAAATGCTGCCGGCAGGGCGGTAATAATGGCCCTCGACCTGCCGCCTGCGAAATTAAGTGAAATCACATCCGGCGATAGCGCTGTGATAGGTATCGCGGCATCCTTGCTGAAAACAAAAAAAGAATATGGGCCGATGATCCAAAATTTATTGGGTGACACCCTGATTGTGAAAGACAGGTTGTCTGCAATGGCTTTGTGGAAAAAATACCCGGATAATCGCATTGTCACATTGGCAGGAGAGGTTTTCCGTCCGGATGGTTTGATCGCTGCCGGCCGTGAAGGGCGCGCATCTGCTCTGAGCAGGCCGCGTGAAAAAAGGGAATTATCCGAAAAATTAGAAAAGGTTATTTCTGTTCTGAATAAACTGATCGATCAAATTACTGACCTCTCATCCCAATTACTGCTGACGCAAAAAGATATTTCATTTAATGAAGAAGCCCTGCGAAAAGCAAAGAAGGAATTAAATGAAGCTGCGTCCACTGAACAACAGGCTTCTCTTCACGCGGAATCAGCAAAAAGGCAAAGAGATTTTCAAGCTGCCCAAAAAGATATTCTCAAAAAAGAAGCGGCAAATTCAGAAAGGGACCTAACTGAGACCACGCTGCTGCTTGAGGATGTAGAAGAAAAATTAGCTGATTCCCAGGATGTTGTAAGAAAACTCAATGGCCAAATTTCAGGCTTATCACTGGATGAAGTAACTGCTCAAGTAACATATTGGGGAACCCGCGTTTCTGTTTCTCAAAGAACAGTGAATGATTCGAAAGCCATATTTTTGGACAGGGAACAAGTGTTAGCCAGGGTTTCAAGACAGATTGCTTCCGGAAAAGACCGTGAGATCGAAATCAATAATTCTTTCTCAACACTCGAAAGCGAAAAAACGAAGCTGCTGCTTCAATCCGCTGATTTACATAAACAGATAGAAGAATTAAATTTATTGATCGAGCCTGTGGAAATCGAATTATCTGATGCTGAGAAAAAAGAATCTGAGCTTCAGGAACTGGAAATAGCTGCTCAAAAGGTACTATCCAGTGTTGAGCGGACTAATTCCCAAATTCAGATCGAATTAAATCGAAAACAGGAAGCATTGGACAGCCTAAAGCGCCGGGTTGAAGAAGACTTTGGTCTTGTTCAATTTGATTATGATGCACCTATTACCGGTGCCGTCCCACTGCCCTTGGGAGACATGGTTGAAACATTACCCTATATAACTGAATTATCCCCGGACCTTGAAGAAAGTTTACTTCAGAAAAGAACACTTATACGCCGTATGGGGGCTGTTAACATGGAAGCCCAGCAGGAATTTGAATCGGTCAAAGAACGATTCGAATTTATGACCAATCAAGTTGAAGATCTAAAACAAGCTGAATCTGATTTACGCGAAGTGATCGCTGAATTGGATGAGTTAACGAAACGTGAATTTTTCAAAACATTTGAATCAGTCGCAGCAGAGTTCAAGTTGATTTTCACCAGGCTCTTTGGCGGTGGTTCAGCGCGGCTTGTTCTGACAGATCCGGATAATCTAACCGAAACAGGTATTGATATAGAAGCAAAACTGCCTGGGAGAAGGGAGCAGGGATTATCCTTATTATCCGGCGGTGAAAGATCACTGACCGCCATTTCACTGGTTTTTGCCCTGCTGAAGGTATCCCCCACGCCTGTGTGTGTTATGGATGAAGTGGATGCGATGCTTGATGAAGCCAATGTAGGACGATTCAGGGACTTATTGGATGATCTCAGTCAGACAACCCAGTTTATAGTTGTTACACACAATCGGAATACTGTTCAAGTGGCAGATATTATTTACGGTATTACAATGGGTCGTGATTCCGCCAGTCAGCAAATATCGCTGAAACTGGATGAAGTCAGTGATGAAATTTTAGGGAATCGAGGGTAATTAACTTTCGAGAATATATTTGTGTTTTTTTTTATCGTTATGAATGGAATGATTTTAAATTGTAGATAATAATTGGTAACACAGGCTGAATGCTCTACATATAATCAATTTTTTGGCAGGATGCGAAAAAAAAGAGGACACTCTGATTGAGTATCCTCTTTTTTTATTTTACTGAATGCCAGCAGGCAATGCTGGTTCTGTAGGAACGATGGTCTTCCAAAGATCATAGATCGTTACAACTGAACTTTCTTTAAGCTTCTTGATGAAATCATCAAAGATTTTTTGTTTGTTCGTTGTAAATTGTTGATCTGTAATGGGTCGATTTTCATGACCAATTACTTGAATGATATGAAAACCAAAGTCGGACTTGACTGGGGCACTGATTTCGCCAACTTTCAAAGCAAAAGCTGCTTCTTCAAATGGTGCAACCATCGCGCCTCTGGCAAACCAGCCCAGATCACCACCTTTATCTTTATTGGATGTGTCAGTGGAAACTTCAGCTGCAATTTTGGCAAAGTCTTCACCAGCTTTCAGCCGTTTTTCAACAGCATCAGCTTCTTCCTGGGTTTTGACCAAAATGTGCCTGGCCCAAACTTCTTCCTGGAAAGGTTTTTCATCTTTAGTAATCTCTGCAACCAATTTTTCCCGGATGAGACTGCTTTCTACCAGTCGGCGATAACCTGTCTCATCAAGTCCTGTATCTTTTCCAAGCGTATCGATACGATCTTTGAAGAGGGTTTTATATCCATCAGCATTCACGGCTGTGGCCGTTGGTGCAGCTGTAGATGTAGGGGCTGCTGTTGCAGTTGGTCCGGTTGTCGGAGCTGCAGTAGGGGTGGCTGAGAGATCTGGGGTTGCTGAAGGAGCGGGTGAAGGGGTTGGTGTGATCGTTACAATTGCCAGCTCGGTAGGATTATTGGTAGGCGTGAAAACTGGCGCGGAAGTAGGGGCAGTAGTTGGTGTGCCATTAGGATAATACTGAAAGCTTTCCTGCATCGCTTTTTCAACTTCATCAGAAGAAACAGTAATACTGCGTTTTTTCGCTTCCTGCCTAACTAAACGGTCATTTACCAAAATATCAACAACTTCCTGTCCCATTACATCGGTTGAATGTAACTTTGCAGAAGCTTGCTGTAAAATAGGCCCAAAATTTTGATCATTTGCCGGATCCTGGATCCCAAACATCTGGGCATACTGCAAATACTGCATGTATTGATTGATGGTCTGTATGCGCTGCAGTTTAACCATTGATTGAAATTCACGGGCAGTGATCACATCACCATTAACCACGGCGATCTGCCTGTACGGCATCAGTACGGTGTTGGTTAAAACCCCGTAACCGACTATTGAAATCACCAGAGCGATAATTACAATGGCGCTGATTCGGATGATACGGTCCTGCCTATGAACTATTTCAAGGTGGGCAAGATGTTTCTTACTAATATGTTTTTGGTTTGGCATAATAATCTCACACAAAAAATCAGGATATGGACAATTAATCCATATCCTGGATTGTGTTCAAATTAATCTTCCCGCCCGCCGCCAACATAAGGTAGAAGAGCAATATTTCTAGCACGTTTCACTGAACTAGCCAGATCACGCTGGTGTTTTGCACAGGTCCCTGTTTGACGCCTTGGGCGAATTTTGCCTTCTTCGGTTACATAGCGTTTTAACATATCGACAGCTTTGTAATCGATATGAAGATTTTTATCTGAACAAAAGGCACAAATTTTTGGACGGGAGAAGTAACGGCGTTCGCCTCCCTGTCCTCCATCATCCTGCCCTTTATCTCTATCTCTGTCTCGATCTCGATTGTAGTCCATCTTGTTTTCTCCACATGCGGCTTGATTGAACCGCATTCTACACTGAAAGTCCTAACCAAAAATTCCAGTTACCTTCGTGTTTTTACACGTAAGAATAATTTTATCGGTGGAATTCAGTAAATAAAATAATTTAAATTAAATTTCCTAGAAGGGAAATTCATCCTCATCAATTGTAAGAAGCTCAGAATTGTCAGAGCTAAAGGACGAGTGACCGGTGCTGACGTTTCCTTCGTGGTGATCGCCCAGCATCATCATCTCACTTGCAACTACTTCAACGCTGCTGTGTTTGCGGCCTTCTTTATCTTCCCAGCGGCGTGTCTGCAATCGGCCTTCCACGAACACCTGTTGACCTTTTGCGAGATACTGCTTACATATCTCAGCAAGATTTCCCCAGGCAACAATGCTGAACCACTCTGTCTCGTTGTGACGTTCACCATCAGCCGTATTCCATGAACGGCTTGTTGCAACCGTAAATGTGGTCACAGGACGTCCGGAAGGAGTGTATCTCATCTCCGGATCCTTACCTAAATGACCGATGATCATCACTTTGTTCAAGCCCCGACTCATAAATGCTCCTTACACAATTATTACTGATGAGAAATCGAAATTATTCAACAACTGTTAACATGGAACGAATTACAGATTCCTGGAAACGAATATTTCTTTCCAGTTGTGCAGTAGTAGCTGGATCCATGGTTAGGTTCAGCAGTACATACTGACCTTCTCGTTGTTTATTGATGTGATAGGCCATACGGCGGCGGCCCCAAACATCGATCTTATCCACTGTGCCGGCAGCCTCTGTAACCCAACCAGTGACTTTTTCAACAACAGCTTTAAAAGCTTTTTCATCCAGGTCTGGATGAATGATACAAACCAACTCATAATTACGCATAGGGAGTAACCTCCTTTCCTCGGGATAGCTTTTATACCTGGTATCGAAAATACCCGATAAAAGCGGAAAGAGTCGCACGGAATGTGCAGACTATTTAATTGCGGGTTAGATTTTAGTCGATATTTAGGAATTGTGGAAGGATAAAAAGGGAATTGGATATATGATTTAATTATTGTGCCAAATAAAGTTCCGTTAATTTATAGTATTTCTGTTATCTCAACTTAATTCAAACAGTAAATTGAGGTTCTTTGATCAAAGAAACCATAATAAATGAAAATGAAAACATTGTTTTTTTTCAATTTCTAATCAATTAAAACCAGCCTATTTCCTCAAACCAAAAAAATCGGGTTGCTGAATATCCATCCCCGCCTTAATCCTTTGAAAATTGTATACACTTCCACCCTGTATACACCCTTCTCATTTGCATTCAGGGAACAAATTTCATTATTATTCCAGGTTTTTATCACTTTTCCATTTTTAAGTAATCTGCACTCAGCTGCTTGCGGGAGCTTGATGTTGAAAGTGACACCGCCATTCAATGGTATTTCATCGCCCATGATGCCAGTGTTCTTTTTCCCTTGGGCTGTAAAAGAAAAACCGCTGGTTGAGGCAGGCAAATCATACGCCACAAAACAATGTCCTTTTTCAATTGCTTTATAGATCACTTCTTTATCAATATTAATATCACCAATCTGGGCAGTTTCAATCAGTACATGGTTCCTCACACCCCGGAAATGATATTCGTAGGGATAAACAATCTTCACCATGGGTCCGATATTCACTTTTAAAGCATGTGCATCTGCACCGCCGACTGCGATGATTTTTCGGCCCAGATTTAATAATTCATCCCATTTTGCCAGATGTTGTTTTGGCGGTTCTATGTTCAAGAAATCCGGGAAAAATAAATAAAATAATATATGAAAAATAGTTTTACCCCTGATCTTAATTTCGCTCAGGCTGTTCCACAATTCAATCCCGCTAAATCCTTTGATATCCCAGTCTATCCAGGAAATATCATCTTCTTTGATTGGAGGGCATTCGGGATCAAAAAGATGGGCAATGAAGGAAAGGCCGCCATCTTTGTTGATCGTATCGACAAGTAATTGCTTATCCTTCGCCAGCTGGGCAAATTCTTTGGATGTATTAAGAACAAGAAGGTGGTTTTTTTGAGGATAACGTTCCTGATCGTGAATTTCTTCTCCTGTTAATACCAGAACCTGTTTTTTTTCGGAAGAATAATATTTTTCCGGTCCTTTTACCAGCACATTGTGATCTGTTACGATCACTGCATCTACACCGGCGTTGATCGCTGCATTCGCGATATCCTGGTGAGAACCTGTACCATCAGAATATGTTGTATGCATATGTAAACTAACAATAAGTTCTTCCAAAATCACCTCAAAGTAAATTATGGATAATTATTTTGATAAATATTTCAATTTTAACCTAAACAAGTCACCAATCTACTTACATATACATCAAAAGAGAAGTATAATACCACCGTTAAATTCGCAGGAGGAACAATTCATGGGTATCAAAACTTATTTAGAAATTGGATTGATCATCAATTCAATTGCATTGATTGTAAGCGTCATTTTACAGAGCAAGGGTGCTGGACTTGGCGGCCTGACTGGTGCTGACACCGGCGGTGTTTATTCTGTCCGGCGTGGTATTGAGCGCACACTTTTTTATATTACAATTGGATTGAGCGTGCTGTTCTTTATTTTGGCAATTCTTTCCATCTTCATTAAAAGCTGATAATTTTTTCTGAATTCTAGAGAGGCCGCTTCATTTGGTTCTGGCCGTATTGGTCAGTCCGGGGAAGAGGCCTTTCTTCGTTAATATATGATAAAAAAACTTCGTTGGCAAATACTTGTTTTAGTAGTTACGATTCTGGCAGTGATTGGACTTTTATTACTGCCCGGTTCTGGTCAGCAGGTTTTTGCTCCAAAACCTGCTTCCGGCGGTATTTATACCGAAGGCCTGGTAGGCTCTCTGAGCAGATTAAATCCCTTACTCGACCAGGGAAATTCGGCTGATCGAGATATCAACCGGCTTCTTTTTTCAGGACTCGTAACTTTTGATGGAAGAGGACTTCCTATACCGGCACTGGCTGATTCCTGGGGTGTTTCTCAAGATGGAACTATTTATAATTTTTCGCTTCGAGCGAATGCTGTCTGGCATGATGGAATTCCTGTCACTGTAGATGATGTTATTTTCACCCTGGATTTGATCAAAAGTGATGCATCTCTCTTTCCCACAGATGTAAGAGAAATGTGGAAATTAATCACCATAAAAAAACTGAATGACAAATCGATTCAGTTTGTGCTGCCTGAACCATTCGCCCCATTCCTGGATTATTTGACATTCGGCCTGCTCCCAAAACATATTTTGGATGGAACGAATACGGAACAATTATCTTCATCTGAATTTAACTTATCACCTATTGGAACTGGTCCTTACAAGTTCAGTCGGTTGATTGTTAATAACGGTCAGGTGACCGGTGTGGAATTAACCGCTTTCGATAAATATTATGGGCATAAAGCGTTTATTGAGCAGGTTGTTTTTAAGTATTTTGCTTCATCCCAGGCGGCCCTTGATGCATACCGGCAGGGCCAGGTATTGGCAATTTCCCAAATTTCTCCTGATATTCTCAACCAAGCACTTGCAGAACCCGCTCTTGGTGTTTTTACCAGCCGGCTTCCCGAGTTGAGTCTTGTTTTATTCAACTTGAATAATCCAGAAGTATCATTTTTCCAGGATGTTAAGCTGCGCCGGGCTTTGATGGTTGGCTTAAATCGGCAGCAGATTATTCGAAATTTGTTAGCAGGGCAGGCGATTATTGCCGATGGACCAATTTTCCCGGGCACATGGGCGTTCTATGAAAAGATGGATCACCTTAATTTTGACCCAACAGCAGCCACTAACCAATTAAAAAATGCTGAATATAAAATTCCGGCATCCGGGGGGGATGTGCGTGCAGATAAAGATGGAAAACTTCTCCAATTTACCCTGGCATATCCGGATGATGATCTCCATGCCTCAATCGCTAAAGTGATTCAATCTGATTGGTCACAGCTTGGTGTAAAAGTCGAATTGGAAGCTGTTGCTTATGATGTTCTGGTAAATGAAAAACTTGCAGCCAGGAATTACCAGGCCGCATTGATTGATCTCAACCTGATGCGCACTCCCGATCCAGATCCATATCCCTTCTGGCATCAATCTGAAGCCACGGGGGGGCAAAATTACAGCCAATGGGATAATCGGACCGCCAGTGAATATATTGAGCAGGCGCGGGTAAATCCGGATTACACAGTTCGCGCGCGGCTTTACAGGAATTTCCAGGTTATTTTTGCAAAAGAACTTCCTGCGCTGCCTTTATATTTCCCTGTTTATAGCTTTGGCGTCAGTCAAACCGTCAGGAATGCTCAAATCCCGCCTCTTTTTGATACATCGGATCGCTTTCTCACAATAACTGATTGGTACCTGGTCGCTCAAAGAGCATTGGAACAAACTGCGCAGCCTACCCCATGACCAATAAAGATTCAAATTACCAATTCCTTACAGAAGCTGTTGATCAGCTTCAGGGTTATTTGTTATCCGATGAACTCTATTGGCCATTAAGCGGGAATTTACCCAGGTTAACACCGGGTTCCCTTTTATTAACCCTTGAATTCGCCCTGGTCACTTCTCCAAATGAATCGGCCGGTTTGCAAACCAGGATCAACCAGCTGCGAACCAAATGGAAGGCTGCCTGGATCAAAAAGTGTGAGCGGGAAATCCAAAATCGTCTGCGTCTCTGGTCTCAATACATGAGTGAAACCCCGGCGAATTCAATGGAAAGTTATAAGATCCAGGTCAGGGGCAGGACGATAATTCAATTGCTTTTGACCGAGGCAGCCAGACCTGATAATAATGAAGCATTACTTGTATTGGATGCAAAACTAAAAAAACAATTTATTCCAGGTATCTTTATTTGGGACAGGGTGTATGAAAACTCGTTTCCACCCGCGGTCTTCTGGTTTCTGTTCGGCACATTATAAATTTAATTTAGCGAAAACGGAAAAAAATAATGGAAAATAAACTTAAGAGTGCAATAGCATATGCAAGGCAAAACCAAACTGGCAATTTGGACAATTTGAAGGAATTTGTGGCTATTCCATCAATCTCTACAGATCCGGTTCACAAGCCTGATATTTTGAGCGCAGCAGCATGGCTAGTCGACCGTTTAACAAAAATTGGTGTAAGAACGACCCGGATTATGCCGACCGAAGGTCATCCTGTGGTATACGGCGAAACTGATAATCTTCCAGGCAGACCAACAATTTTGATATATGGGCATTATGATGTTCAGCCGGTTGACCCGATCGAACTTTGGGATTCCGGCCCATTTGATCCAACGGTAAAGGAAGATTATTTATTCGGCAGAGGAACTTCGGATATGAAAGGCCAGGTGATGGCCGTGCTGAGTGCGCTTGAAGCGATTAATAGCACCGGTTCATACCCTGTTAACTTGAAATTCATGTTCGAAGGTGAAGAGGAAATTGGTTCTCCCTCGCTGGAAAAATGGATCATTGATAACCGGAAATTGTTAAAAGCTGACATTTGTCTGAATACAGATGCTGGAATGATTGGCA
>CAZBRI010000069.1:0-10356 GCA_964494055.1 uncultured Anaerolinea sp. | reverse complement strand
GGCTGGAACACAAACGATTATTTCAATAAATTTTATAGCCCCATCAGAAGCAGGCACTTATCAAACGGCCTGGCAGTTATATAATCCTCAGGGGATTGACATTGGAAAACCGGTTTATATGATAATTATCGTTGGTCAGTAAAATTATCAATAGGAACGTTATCCAAATTTAGTCACTCTCGTTTACAATACCCCCATGTTTGAATACAATTTAATTGCCAAAGAAGGTTCTGCCAGGGCTGGTGTTTTCAATACGCCTCATGGAATTCTTGAAACACCCGTTTTCGCCCCGGTCGGAACTCAAGCAGCTGTAAAATTGCTGACGCCTCTGCAGGTCAAAGACCTTGGAGCGACACTTGTGCTATCCAATACATATCATCTCTATCTTCGTCCCGGAGATGAGCTGGTTGCTGCCATGGGCGGACTCCATAACTTTATGAAATGGCCAGGACCAATGTTGACAGATTCCGGCGGGTTCCAGGTTTTTTCATTAGCCCTCACCCGGAAAATTGATGATGACGGGGTTACTTTCAAAAGTCACATCGATGGTTCCATGCACAGATTTACCCCTGAAAAATCAATAGCTATCCAGGAAAACTTAGGGGCTGATATTATCATGGCCTTTGATGAATGTTCAGATCCAAACGATCGCAGCTACAGCCTCAAGGCAATGGAAAGAACCCATCGCTGGGCCGAACGCTCCCTGACTGCACATAAACGGCCTGACCAGGCATTATTCGGTATCGTTCAAGGCGGGGTTGACCCGGACCTTCGAAGAATTTCAGCTGAATTTATTTCTTCACTTCCATTTCCTGGTGTTGCCATAGGCGGATTATCTGTCGGCGAAACAAAGGATGAGATGTACACAACATTGGATATTGTCAACCCTTTACTGCCAGCCGATAAACCAAGATACCTCATGGGAGTCGGAACGCCTGAAGACTTAATCCACGGCATTGCACGCGGTGTGGATATTTTTGACTGCGTTCTACCTACCCGCCTTGCCCGGCATCATTCTGCCTTTTCATCCACCGGCCGATTAAATCTTATGAATGCAGCCTTCAAACTGGATACTCGTCCAATAGATGAAAATTGCAGCTGTTATACATGCAAGAATTTCAGCAGATCTTATATCCGGCACCTCATTAATGCCAAGGAAATTCTCGCAGGAACCTTGATTTCTATTCACAACTTACAGGCATTAACCCAGCTTGTCAAACAGATCAGGGAATATATCATCGCAGGTACATTTCATTCAATGCTCCCTTCCCTTCTCGAACAATGGGATAACAACGCAAAAAGAAGAATACCCAATCAGCAGGTTTGATTTTATAGGAGTTAATTAACAATGAATATATTTCAAGCATTTTTCCTTGGCATCTTGCAAGGTTTGACAGAATTTATACCTGTTTCATCAACTGCTCACCTATTAATCGTTGAATATTTTATGAAAATTCCTGCAGATAATGCGGCTTTTGCTTTCAGTGTTCTTGTTCAACTTGGTACCATATTATCGCTTGTAATTTTTTACTGGAAAGACTTACTGGATATTTTTCTCGATACCATAAAAAATTTATCCGGCATCCAACAATTCCAGAAACTGCCTGTTAATGCAAAGCTGGGTTGGTATATCCTTCTTGCAACAATCCCGGCCCTGATTGCCGGGGTTATCTTAAAAAAATATGTAGAAAAACTATTTGGTCTGCCTCTCATGGAAGCCAGCATTCGACTATTTGCCGCTGCGATTTTATTATTCGTAGCAGAGTATATTGGCAGTAAAAAACGAAATCTCAATTCTATGACCTGGCTTGATGCCTTAATCATTGGAATTATGCAAGTGATCGCAGTATTTCCAGGTGCATCCAGAAGTGGAACAACAATCAGCGGGGGAATGTTCAGAGGTTTCGACCGCCCGGCCGCAGCCCGGTTTGCCTTCCTGATGTCCTTTCCTGTGATGCTCGCTGCAGGTGCTTATGAAGCGCTGGACCTGATAAAAATGACTGGCCTAAGTCATTTTTTACCCATTATTTTTGTTGGTTTTTTCACCGCCGCAGTAGTAGGGTGGCTTGCGATCAAGTGGCTGATCAGGTACTTAAATGAGCATTCGCTTTATATCTTCTCTGTCTATTGTTTTGTCGTAGGGCTCATCTGTGTATCTTTACAATTAGTTAGATAAAATGGTTTGAAATTTATCAATTATGAAAAAATATTTTTTCTGGCTATTTACACTAATTCTTTTAGGTTGTTCACCTGTTCAGGAACAAACAAATCCAAAAGTATATTTTATTCAGATAACATCTTCAACCATGCCATGGCTTGAAAAAGCCATTACATGTGCAGAAGCAAGTAAAATTAATCTCTCTACGACTGACAATCCTGAACAGGCAGATATCACTCTGCGGCTTGGAGAGCCTGCAAGTCCGGTTTCAAACGCTTTTGAGATCGACAAAGAAGAGATTCTTGTTTTAGCAAATAATGAAAACACAATCCAAACCTTGCAGCTCTCCGAAGTTCAGAAATGGTTTACACAACCGGGCGATCAGCCGATCGAGGTTTGGGCTTATTCTGATGGTCAAGACATTCAACAAGTATTTAATTCCAAAGTATTACAAGGGCAGCTGGTCCTTTCAACTGCCAGGCTGGCAGTTTCCCCGCAGCAAATGGGAGAAGTTTTAAATCAAAACAAAAATGCGATTGGATTGATGACACGTCATTGGAAAGCTGGTAATTTAAGAGAATTGTATTCAGTCAAGGATATTCCTGTTCTGGCTCTGACAAAAATTGAACCAGCCGCCCCCATAAAAGAAATAATTTCTTGTCTTCAAAATTAATAAGTATCTGCCGAATTTTTTTTACTGGCGGTAAAACAGCATCTACTGAATATTCCAAACACCTTGAGCAGTTTCAAACCAACAGGAGACAAGATGCAATTTATTGATCTGCGATCTGATACCGTAACAAAACCAACCCCTGAAATGCGGGAAGCCATGGCAAAAGCAGAAGTTGGTGATGATGTTTACCAGGATGATCCAACTGTGAATGAATTGCAGGCTTTGGCTGCTGCAAAGCTCGGAAAAGAGGCTGGACTTTTTGTTCCATCTGGGACTATGGGTAATTTAGCAGCGATTCTTGCTCACTGCGGCCGCGGCGATGAAGTCATCATGGGGCAGAAGGCTCACACTTTTTTACATGAAGGCGGCGGAATATCCACCCTGGGGGGAGTTCATTCCTGTCAAATCAAAGAACAGCCGGATGGTTCATTGGATTTAAATGAAGTTGAAGCAGCCATTAGGTTTGATGATATTCACGAACCTGTTACAAGGTTAATCGAAATTGAAAATACACACAACGCCTGTGGAGGCGTTTTCCAGACTCCGGAATATATCCAAAAATTATCCGACTTTGCGCATGGACGGGACCTGATTGTTCACATGGATGGGGCAAGATTATTTAATTCCGCTGTTGCCCAGGGTGTCGATGTCAGCCAAATTACAAAAAATGTTGATTCTGTTACTTTTTGTCTCAGTAAAGGTTTGTGTGCACCGGTTGGCTCTGTTTTATGCGGTGATCAAAATTTTATAAAAAAAGCAAACCGTATTCGAAAACACCTTGGAGGCGGTATGCGGCAGGCTGGGATTTTGGCAGCAGCAGGTATTATTGCATTGAATACAATGGTTGATCGTTTAGCTGAAGATCATATCCGGGCTAAAAATCTTGCATCAGGATTGAGAGAAATAAATAATATCCAGCTTGAGCCAGAAATTCCCAGTACCAATATGGTGTTTTTTAATTTATCGGATCACGTTAAATCCAGCACTTCGCAAATCGAAAAACAACTGGAAGATAAGGGCATTTTGGCGCACGCCAGCGGCCCGAGACGTTTCAGACTTGTGACTCATTATTGGATCACCGATCAGGATGTCAATCAAACAGTTGAAACACTCAAACAAATCCTTCAATAAGTAATTATTATTTTTTCCATTCTCGTCAGCAGAAGAAATAAATAAATTTCTTAAACTAATTACAATTGTCACGAAAATAGCTTTTTTAGATCAATTAGTTCCCTTTAATAGCTTTTTACGGAAAATTCTTCATAAATCTTATAATGAGTTATAATTTTTAAGGTAAATTATTAGTGAATTTGATAATCTACAAAATAATTAGTATTGTCAATCAATTATTGGTCTTAAAAAATTTTTGAATATTGGTGAATAATGAATAATCAGCCTTTTATTACTATTTCAGAAATTGATGAAGTAGTTACATTTATAAGAAAAAATACCAGTTATCAACCAACAATAGGAATAATACTAGGATCAGGATTGGGCGGTTTTGCTGATTCGATCACCAAACCTGATTACATATCATTTAATGATCTTCCAAATTGGCCTCATTCCACGGTACCAGGGCATATGGGAAGGCTTGTGATCGGCCATCTTGGGAATAAATGTGTCATGGTCATGCAGGGTAGAATCCATTTCTATGAAGGTTACTCCATGTCGCAGGTTACTTTACCAATCAGAGTAATGCAGCGAATGAACATAGAGACTCTTATCGTAACCAATGCTGCCGGGGCGATCAATCCGGATTTTATTCCAGGCGATTTGATGTTGATCAGTGACAATTTAAACCTGGTAGGTATGATGGGTTTCAATCCGTTAATCGGTCCAAATCTTGATGAATTTGGGCCTCGCTTCCCGGATATGAGCCAGGCATATGATCGGCAATTATCCCAGATGACACGCCAGGCTGCGAAAGAAACAAATATTACCCTGAGAGAAGGTGTTTATGCTGGCCTGAGCGGACCTTCATTTGAAAGTCCAGCTGATTTACGCTTTTTGCATGCAATTGGTGCGGACGCTGTCGGAATGTCCACAGTACCAGAAGTGATTGTTGCCCGTCACGGCGGAACAAAAGTGCTTGGTATTTCCGGGATCAGCAATAAGGCAAATTTGGATGGAAACACCGCCACCTCACACGATGAAGTTTTAGAAGCCGGAAAAGTGATGGTCCCCAAATTAGAAAAAATCTTACAGCTGGTACTTCAAAGAATTTAACCTTTGTTAGAACATTCGAGAATTGTTTGTGAGTGACCTGTTCCGTTTCCTGGTGCAATATGAAATACTGGTTTATGTTATCTTGACCGGAACCGCCATAATTGCAGCAAGATCGTTGTGGAAAGCCTGGTTTGAATGGCATTCAGCTGTTTACGCGCTTGAGAAAGAATTATCCTTTCAAAAAGTCAGGGTTTTTGGAGCATTTTTTATTTTGCTCATGATGATCGGATTGAGTTTATTCTGCCTGGTTTCTTTCATCGTACCTTACTTACCTTCAATAACATTTCAACCGACAGCAACTGCTGATCTGCTTCAAACTCCTTCAGGTACATCTATAGCGGCCAACATGACACCGGGCACGACACAAATTGCAACTCCCTCTGGCAGCACAGGCTGTATTCCTGGTCAAATTATGATCTCTACCCCACAATCAGGAACGGATGTTCAGGGTAAAATTATCCTGAAGGGAACTGTAAATGTATCAAATTTTGGATTTTATAAATATGAATACGTTTCAAAAGGAAATGATACCTGGGCGACAATCGCCGCTGGTGATAAAGTAAAAAACGAAGAGGATCTTGGCGCATGGGATACATCACAATTACTTCCCGGGGATTATCAGCTGCGGCTTATCGTAACTGACAATCTCGGCAATCTTCTTACACCTTGCATCATTAATATTAGAGTGATCACCCCATAGTCATATGACAGACATTGAAATTCGTAATACTGTATCTACTGATCTGGCACGATTATCCGCATTGGATCACACAATCGATACTGATTATGTGTGGCAAATGGATTTACATCGTGACAACGGTCAAGTATCAATGACACTTCGTGAAGTTCGATTACCGAGGTCAATCCGTCTTGAACATCCTAGACTGGCTGTTGACCTTCCTGATACATGGCATATTCGTCCAATGATCAGTGCGATGATTGGAATGGAAGCTATCGGTTATATTAGATTTACCGATGTTTTCGTGCCTCATGCTGTTTGGATTACGGATGTTGTTGTTGGAAAACCAATGCGGGGTCAGGGTATCGCGAAAAAACTGATCAGTGCTGCTGAAAACTGGGGAACACAAAGAGATCTCCGAAAAGCAATTATAGAAGTTCAATCAAAAAATGCACCAGCGATCAAAATGATACAGAAATTAGGGTTTGAATTTTGTGGATATAATGATCAATATTATCCTTCAAGAGATGTGGCATTCTTTTTTTCCAGATCCATCTAGGATCGATTCTAAATATAATTACAAGTTTTTTGATAATTATTTATTGAAGTAAGAACAAAAGCAATTTGGGAATTATTTTTTGAAATATTATCCGTATCTAATGGAAGGTTGATAATGCTTACCGGTTGGGAAGGGAATCTCCTGCTGGGGATAAAAACTGTCAATCAAATTCTCACCGCGGGAATTGCTATTACAGCATTCTCTTTGCTCATTTATGCTTTAACGTTTAATTTAAAAGATCGGGTAGCCAGAACTTTTGCTGCTATTCTTGTTTCAGTCGTTATAATTTTTTCAAGTGAAGCCATACAAAGCACAGTTGATGCTCAATACCTTGTCGAGTTTTTTTTGCGTTTCCAGTGGTTCGGCTTGGTTTTTCTCCCTGCCTCCTACCTTCACCTTTCTGATGCCTTATTAGTTACTGCCGGAAGACCATCCCATGGACGGCGGATTCTTTTGGTTCGCGGAGCTTACCTGGTTTCAGGTATATTCCTCTTTTTACTGGCAATAGGAAAATTAGTCGGTCCTTTTCAGGCTGATGCACAGCCTGCGCCTCATTTACAAAGAACACTTCTCACTGAAGTTTTTACAATTTATTACCTTGTGACAATGCTTCTGGCAGGCATTAATTTTGTAAGAGCGTTCAGGCGAATGCTGACCCGATCCGGCCGGCGAAGAATGTTTTATTTAATGATGGGGGCAACAGCACCCGCTTTAGGTTCTTACCCCTATTTATTATTTGGCTCTTCAATTGCTGCTCATTTTCCGGTAGTGTTTTGGAGTGTCGCAACAATAATCAATTTGATTGTGGGCGGGTTGATCGTTATTATGGCATACGCTGTTGCATTTTTTGGAGTAACATGGCCTGACCGTGTCGTTAAAAGCAGGTTACTCAAATGGCTTATGCGAGGGCCTGTCACCGCTTCAATGGCACTGACAGTACTAACCATCGTCAGAAGAAGCGGTGAATATTTTGGTTTCACTTATAATGCATTTGTTCCTGTCAGCATGGTTGCCACGGTTTTGGTCATGGAACACTTGATCACGATCATTGCTCCGATATGGGAAAGATCATGGTTTTTAGGGAGTGACAGGGCTGAGTTATTATTATTCCAAAATATTGATGAACGATTGCTAACCCAGGACGATCTCAAACAATTCCTGGAAGCAATTCTTGCTGCTGTTCGAGATCATATGCAATCACCATCAGCCTTTATTGCTGCGATTGATGATTCTGATTTAACTTTATTAATCAATGCAGGACGCCCTTTTTTAGGCAAGGATCATCTCGTTGAAGCGCTCCAGGAGATAAAAGGTGAAGGCCGTAATGAGTTTCTATGGAAAGATACATGGATTCTTCCATTGCGGGGAAAACGTTCAAGTGATATGGATATGGATCAACCAACGCCGCTGCTTGGATTGCTGGGTATTGCAAGACCGAATGTTCTACCGATGGACACAGATCAAAGACAAGCTCTCTGGTTACTGGCTGACAGGGCTTCTCTAGCCCTTGAAGACAGGCTGCTTCAATTAAGAGTGTTTCACTCATTGCAGGTAATCGAGCCGCAAGTTGAACTCATACAAAAAATTCGGGCACTAGGCAGATATGAAAGCACGACAGTGCTGGATGAGGAGCTTTCGGTAGGTAATGATATGGCTGAACGAGTTCGCGAAGCCTTGAATCATTATTGGGGCGGGCCGAAATTAACTGAATCACCCCTCATGAATTTGCGTGTAATTCAGGAAACTGCAAAAAATGAATTTGATGGTAATATGTCAAATGCACTCCGCGCGATATTAAAAAAAGCTGTTGATCAGATTAAACCAGACGGCGAAAGACGATTTACGAGCGAATGGATTTTATATAACATTCTTGATTTAAAATTCATCGAAGGTAGAAAAGTTAGAGAAGTAGCAGCCAGGCTTGCAATGTCCGAGGCCGATTTATATCGCAAACAAAGGGTTGCAGTCGAAGCTGTAGCAAAAGCAATTTTAGAAATGGAATCTAATTTCACCCTGTAGTAGGAGAGGTATTAATGGTAGCCAATAATCTTCCATCCCATCAAGATGACAAATCAACAACTGACGATAACATTTCTGCCGGCAGGGGTAATGCTATTAATCTCTCGCTAAATACAGCTCAACATGACGAACGAGATGAAGGATGGTGGGAATCTGTTTTATCAGATGAAGAAAGATTCGTACCCCCTCACCGTCCCCGAAAACAAAACGAAACAACGCCTTCTCCATCCAGGTCAGAACAACATACCACTCCTATTGTTGAAATCTCACAGGCTGATTGGAATTTTGCTGAATCTGTTTTTAAACAGGATCAAATCATCAATTTAAATGTGACCAATTTCAATCGCGGCGGATTACTGGTTGAAAATTCCCGTTTACGAGGGTTTGTACCATATTCTCACCTGGTAGATATGACTGCTCAAACCGATCTGGAACGTGATAATTTTCTGGCAGCTTTTATTGGAAAAACTTTGCGTTTAAAAATTATTGAATGCGTTCCTGAAGAAGGACGGGTTGTATTTTCCGAACGGGCAGCGCGCGCAGATGCTGGAAAACGAACTGAGTTATTTTCAAATCTGCAGCAGGGTGACATAGTTGATGGAGATGTCACCAACATTACTGATTTTGGAGCATTCATCGACCTTGGCGGAGTTGAAGGCCTCATCCACATCTCGGAATTATCGTGGGGCAGAGTATTACATCCATCCCAAATACTAAAATTAGGCCAAAAAGTCCGTGTTCAGGTGATCGACATTCTGCCTGATCGTTGCAGAATTGCATTAAGTCTTAAAAGACTTTTGAATAACCCCTGGGATAATATCGACAACCGGTACAGTGTTAACGACGTTGTAGACGCAACCATAACAAGCGTTGTATCATTTGGGGTTTTTGCCAGAATGGGTGAAGGATTGGAAGGCCTGGTTCACTTATCAGAAATCGACCTGGATGGTTTATCTGTCCGGGATTTATTTGAAGAAGGCCAAAGTGTTAAAGTTCGCATTCTTCACATGGATTCTCAACATCAGCGTCTCGGCTTAAGCATGAAACTATCTGGCGGAAAACCGCATGCCTGAAACAAGAAAATACCGGGCCGAAGAACCTGTTCACACCGACCCGCTGCAGTGGTACCAAAGAATTCAAAACCATTATGGTCGTTTTGCTTTTGATATTGGGGGTGTGATCACCTTTGCTTTTGCTTTAATGACTTTACTTGCACTATTGGGACTTACCGGCGGTTCATTATTAACCCCATGGTCTTTAACATTGTGGCGCTGGTTGGGATATGGATCAATTTTCATTGTAATCATTATCGGGATTGCCGGTTTAATCCTGATGAGGAAACCACAAGAGAATGAAAAAAGAATCAATTGGAATCGAGTAATATTCCTGGAATTATTCATTTTTTTTACTTTGACATTATTTTCAATCATCGGCGGTACATCGGTCGAGCGGGCAGAAGCCGGATTGGATGGAGGATACACCGGCTGGGCATTATTACAATTAATTAACCAGGTTTCACCTTCTTTCATTTTGAGTGTCATCTTTGTTGTGTCAGGTTTTATTATTTTTGGGATTTTAGGGCTTGATTTTGTTCCTCATATCGAAAAATTGTTACAGAGAATTGCAGGGGAACAATTAGAATTTAACAGCACAGCACAATCCATCATTCCTGAAACTATTCTTCACCCGGTTTCAGATAATTTCCCGGGCAGCGAGCTAAATTCAAATTCAAAAAGCCCTAAAAGCGGAAAAAAAGCTTCCCCAACCATACCGCCTGAATTCAGGAAAAATTTCAAAGTAGAAGATTATCAGGATGATAAACCCGCAGAAAATGCGGAGAGGAATGAAAAATTACCCCCGTATAGTTTATTGGTGGATGAACAATCATCAAAACCGGATGAAAAACAAATCAATCTTGTTGCCGGATTGATCGAAAAAACTTTATCTGAATTTGGAATACCGGCAAAAGTTGTCGGCTTCCGAATAGGACCGACGGTCAGATCGGAAGAGCACACGTCTGAACTCCAGTCACCTGAAGCTAT
>CAZBRI010000068.1:0-10374 GCA_964494055.1 uncultured Anaerolinea sp. | reverse complement strand
TCCTGACCCAATGCGCGGTCAGTTCTGTTTTTAACATCCCCCAGCCATACTTCTTCAAAACAACGGGTGACATAAAAACCGGCGCAAGAAAGAATATCAACACAGCATACGGAAATGGGGAGGTTTTCTTTACTGCATTGCCATCGATCAATGTGTACATGGCAATTAAAAAAGATAATGCAAAAGCGATTACGATTCCATTCAAGCCGGGTTTTTCACGTTTTGAACTGACCAAATTGCTCCCGCCAACGATCATTAATCCGCCGATAATAATTGCAAGACCCGCGTAACCAAATGAACTTATTTTTTCACCAAAAATGGTCACTGACACAATAGCCACAATCGCCGGGGCTGTTCCACGGGCAATGGGATATACCATTGAAAAATCTAGATCCCGGTAAGCAGTAGATAAAAGAACATAATAACCAACCTCAAAAACAACACTCAGCAAAAGTAAAAACCAGATTTCCCTGGCCGGTAACCCTGTGAAAAATAATGCCGGCAATAATACTGACGAACCCAGCAGAAGTGACCACCAGGTCGCAACAAATTTCTCATTCGCCTGTTTTAATAGATAATTCCAGGTTGTATGAAGAAAAGCAGAAATTAAAAGGAGGGATACTGCAATTAAGGTCATGTTCTTTCCAGCAAATAAAATGAAATAAAAAAAAGCGGTTTTCACCGCTTACGATGATCAAATAACGATGGCGTCATTCATCAATTCTATTCAATCAATCACATGTTTTGGGACCCATGCGAGAATGGATGTACCTTCGCCGGTTACAGAGGCAATTTCAACATCACCCCCGACATTCCTGGCCCGTGTATGCATATTTGAAAGACCGTGGCCAAGCGTCATATTCATTTTTTCCATTTCGAACCCATTTCCATTATCATGAATTTCCAGCATGACGCGTTCTGATGACGTCCAGACTGAAACATCCACTTTTTTGGCATGTGCATGTTTGGCTGCATTTGCCAATGCTTCCTGGCAGATATGAAATAAGGCCAGCGCATTACCTTGAGGAATATCACGTAAATCGTCCGGAGATCCGCTGAGATATGCTTCAGCCAGGGTGTTAACCCTGAATTCCATCATCAATCTCCTTAACCCGTCAACCAGGTTCTCATCGCCAAATTGCCGTGGCCGCAGGTCAAGAATATAGGAGCGTATGTCTCGAATTGTATGATTCAGGCTGTTGATCGCCTGTTGAATCCGTTCAGCAGATTTTTCCGGCTCCTCAGTAGAAAGCAATCGGGCGTGTTCAAGAACCAATCCAACACCATAAATGGACTGAATAATACCGTCGTGCAGGTCCATTCCAATACGATCTCTTTCTTCAAGCACGGCAAGCCGCCTGCCATCTGAATGCAGACGAGCATTTTCTATTGCCAGCCCGGCCCAGCTGCCGATAGCTGTAATAACCTGGATATCATGATCATCCAGTGGAGTCGTGTTTCGTGTTACGGCACTCAGTACACCCACAAGGTTCCCGCTTGAAGTTAATGGGAAACATGCCATTTGCTTAAAGCCGGCGTCGACCACAGCATCACGCAGATCACGCATATCAAAAGCAAGGTCATGGCTGACAATCGCTGTTCCAGATTTCGCCACACGTCCGATAATGCCTTCACCAAACTTGAACCGGTTACGCGTCCAAAAAACTTCAGCGGCCTGACCTCTGTGTAAAACTAGTCTCAAGGTTTGTTTATCTTCTTCAAGCAGGAAGATCTCCCCGGATTCGACTTCCATGTATTCCATGACAAGCGATAATGTTTTGTGTAAAATCTCATCCAGTTTAAGAGAAGCAGTCAAAACTCCGGCAATATTATTTAATAACGCCAGGTCCTGGTTCCGGCGTGTCAGGGCCAGATCCCGCTGATTCAGTTCATCAAAATTGCGAGCATTATTAATCGCGACTGCTGCATAGGCTGCCAGCATCTGTATGATTTTTTCGTCATCTTCTGAAAATTCAGCCGCGTCTAACTTATCAGTAATGTAAATTTGACCAAAATGCTCTTCCCCTAGGTGAATAGGAACGCCTAAAAATGAATTCATTCGCGGGTGATTTCGGGGGAAACCAGCACTGCGATGATCTGACGAAATTTCAGAAACACGAATGGGCTGGTCGGTATCTTTCAAAGCTCCCAGCAGTCCAGTCCCAACAGGGTTATGCTGAATTCTGCGAACTTCATTCTGGTTCATACCTACTGAAATAAATTGCTGAAGTTTTCCATCATCCCCGTTTACACCTAAAGCTGCATAACGTGCCTGGGCCATCTCGCAGGCAACTTTTGCAATTCGTTCTAGCAGTACTTCTAAGGAAACATTTTCAACAAGCTGCAGGCTGGCTGTGTGCAGTGCAATCAGCCGGTCTTCCAACTGCTGGCGAGTTAATAACATTCGCAAACTCCTCTTTGAGTTATTCTACCTTACACAATTGAATTGTCAAGTTGATAGGTTTTGCCAGCCAGGCAAAGTAAAATTACTCTGCTAAGTGAAATAAGCAGATGAATAAAAACAAGGATAAATATGGCAACATCCCGAATACCTGGGTTTTACAAATTAAGCATACATGATAGGCTTGAGCAGGTTCTGCAGGCTGCCGGTCTTGATGCTGCAGATAACTCAACCTGGACTGACGGCGGGCTCAGTCTCGATTCTGCTGATCATATGATTGAAAATGTAATCGGGACCTTCAGTCTGCCGGTCGGGATCGGTCTTAATTTCCAGGTTAATGGGCGGGATGTACTGGTTCCTATGGTTATTGAAGAACCTTCAGTTGTAGCGGGTGCCTCATTTATGGCAAAGCTGGCCCGCACAGGGGGTGGATTTCAAACCACATCCTCTGCCCCGCAAATGATCGGCCAAATGCAAGTTCTGCAGGTCGTTAATTTGCAGGAAGCCCGGTTGAAGATCTATGAACAGAAATCAGAATTACTCGCCTCAGTGGATGAAATAGATCCTATTCTCAAAAAATTTGGCGGTGGTGCCCGTGACCTTGAAGTAAGGTTGTTTGAAGACTCGCCCATTGGTCCATTTCTGGTAGTTCATATTATTTATGATGTACGGGATGCGATGGGCGCAAATGCTGTCAATACCGCCTGTGAACACTTAGCCCCTCAAATTGAAGCAATCACTGGTGGAAAAGTTCATTTACGTATCCTTTCCAACCTGGCTGACCGGCGGGTATCGCGTGCCCGTTGTACCATACCAGTTAAAGAACTTGCCTTTGATGATTTTTCTGGTGAAAGCGTAAGAGACGGTATTATTGCGGCCTATGCTTTTGCTTCTGTCGATCCTTACCGGGCAGCAACCCATAATAAGGGTATCATGAACGGTATCGATGCAGTTGTCATCGCAACTGGAAACGATTGGCGTGCCATTGAAGCCGGTGCGCACGCCTACGCAGCCCGTTCTGGAACCTATGGAAGTTTATCCAGCTGGGGAAAAAATATGGACGGGGACCTGGTTGGTACTCTGGAAATGCCAATGGCAGTGGGTATTATCGGCGGAGCAACGAGAGTGCATCCATCCGCCCGTGCTGCCATAAAATTAATGGGTGTAAAAAGTGCATCCGAATTGGCTGAAATCATCGTTGCAGTCGGACTTGCTCAAAACATGGCTGCCTTGCGCGCCCTGGCCACTGAAGGTATACAACGCGGACACATGAGCCTGCACGCCAGGCAGGTTGCAATCGCTGCCGGTGCTGAAGGTGATATGATCGAGAAAATTTCATCCCGGATGGTCGCCGAAAAATTAGTACGCATAGATCGCGCAGAAGAACTTCTTAAACAGGAAAAATAACCGGCGTGTATTATGCGGTCTTCATGAATTAATTTTGTTTCACCTATCAATAAGAAGGTTCAAATGACAACTCCACAAACGCATTCCAACTCCCCAACTTTACTAAAGCCGGATAAACCTGTAGGCATTATTGGTTATGGCGCATATGTTCCCCGTTACCGGTTACCCGCCAGGGAGGTTGCAAGGGTCTGGACCGGCGGTAAAGGCGGGCTGCCAATCAAAGAAAAAGCTGTCCCGGGTTTGGATGAAGATGTGATCACCATGTCGATTGAGGCTGCCCGCAATGCCATGGCGCGGGCACAAATCGACCCGGTTGAGCTCCGTGCTGTTTGGGTGGGGTCTGAATCACACCCATACGCCGTCAAGCCGACCTCCACCCTTGTAGCCGAAGCGATTGGTGCTGTCCCGAATACACAGGCAGCTGATTGGGAATTTGCCTGCAAAGCCGGCACCGAAGCACTGGTTGCCGCCATGGGTCTGGTTGGATCTGGAATGGCTCATTATGCCATGGCGGTCGGAATGGATACAGCCCAGGGCAAACCTGGTGACGCACTCGAATATACCGCTGGAGCAGGCGGCGCTGCATACATCGTCGGTCCTGCAGACGAATCCCTGGCAGTGATCAACGCCTCTTATTCCTATGTCACCGATACCCCGGATTTCTGGCGGCGGGAATACCAGAAATACCCCGAACACGGAATGCGTTTCACCGGTGAACCGGCCTATTTCAAACACATCACCGAGGCTGCCACTGCCCTGATGCAGGCTGCAGGCACAAAACCATCCGATTACACCTGGGCAATTTTTCATCAACCCAACACCAAATTCCCGCAGCGTGTGGCAGGTCAATTAGGCTTCTCATTGGACCAGATCACTCCCGGCTTGCTCGTCCCCGTGATCGGCAATACCTATGCCGGTGCAGCAATGATCGGTTTGACAGGTGTTCTGGATATTGCCAAACCCGGCGACCGTATCTTAATGGTTTCTTTTGGCTCCGGGGCAGGTTCCGACGCCTTTGATATTGAAGTAACAGGGAAGCTTCCCGAGCGGCAAAACAGGGCAGTAAAGACCCAGGAATATATCGCCCGGCGAACCGAAATAGACTATGCCTCTTATGTCCGCTACCGCGGTAAATTGCAGATGAAATAGTTAGACCCGGCTTCCGGATAAGGAAACATCATGAGTGATATCGTTATTGCAGGAATTGGTCAGACAGCCGCTGGTGAACATTGGGATTTTTCCCTGAGACAATTGGCCTATAAAGCAATTAAGGCGGCGGTCGTTGACAGTGGTGGATTAAAACCTCAGGCCCTATTTGTCGGGAATATGCTTTCTCTCAATCTCTCAAATCAGGCTCACATGGGAGCTTTTATTGCAGATAATGCCGGTCTGACCGGGATCGAAGCTGTCACAATTGAAGCAGCCGGTGCTTCCGGTGCAGCTGCCCTCAGGCAGGCATATCTTGCCATTCAAAGTGGTTATGTGGACACCGCACTTGTGGTTGGGGTAGAAAAATTCACTGACAGGGTCGGCTCTGACGTGGAGGCTGCTGTATCCACCTCAATGGATAGTGACTATGAAGGAATGCAGGGCTTGACTTCCACAGCCCAGGCCGCAATGATCATGCGCAGGTACATGCATGAATACGATGTCCCCCAAAGTGGTTTTGCAGGTTTCGCTATAAATGCGCATGCCAACGGGGCACATAACCCCAACGCCATGTTTCAGAAAGCTATCAAACCCGAGACATATGCCAGGGCAGAGATGGTCAGCGAACCAGTCAACATGTTCGATGCTGCCCCAAATGCGGATGGCGCTGCTGCCCTGATGCTCACACGGCGCGATCTTTTGCCTGCCGGTTTTTCACAACCCCTGGTCAGGATCGCTGGCAGTGCCAATTCCACGGACACCCTGGCATTGCATGATCGGCATCAAATGCTGGCTTTTCAAGCTGCCCGCATCGCTAACACAAAAGCGCTTGAAAAGGCTGGGATCAGCCTGGAACAGATCAGCTTTTTCGAATACCATGATGCCTTCAGCATATTTGCCGCATTATCCCTTGAAGCTGCCGGCTTTGCTGAAATAGGTCAGGGCTGGAAACTTGCCGCTGACCATGCCATCCACCTGAATGGCAAAATCCCATGCGGCACAATGGGCGGTCTCAAAGCCCGCGGGTTTACTGGCGGGGCAAGCGGCGTTTACCAGGCGGTTGAAGCAGTTCAACAATTGCGCGCCAATGCAGGCAAAAACCAGGTGCAAAATGCCAGGTTCGGCCTGATCCAATCCCTGGGCGGACCAGCCTCCACAGCTGTCAGCCATGTGTTGGAAAGAATTTAATTGTTTTAATCTTGACATTAATCGTTTATTTAATTGTCTTTTTTATTCTCATTTTTATAAAAATGTAAATAGACTGTAATCCTGCAAGGGAAATAATTTGTAATGGAATAATACCAGAAATAACATACCGCCACAAAGACATCCCCAATAAAGTCGGGATTAGGATTTTCGATAGGGTTATTAGAATCAATGGAAACCATAAAAAAAATGGTTTTCTATAAATTACAATTGGGACGAAAAATAATGCCAACCAAACCAAATATCTATATACGAATTTATACCAAAACGTAATTCCAGAATTTATCTGATCCTGCAGAAAAACTATTGAAGGATAATAAAAGTTTTCAGGGTAAAAGATGAGTTTTTTATCAGCGTAATATGGCTTTTTATCTTTTTCATTAGTCATAGTCGGAAATATCCATGTTTCAGGAGTAAATCCATTCTTCAACTTCAAACTCAATACTTTTAGAGTAATCTCAGGATTATTAATTATCGAATCCCAAGCAGCTGTCCCAAGTAATGCAAATGCCTTATTTTCACTTAAATTATTATTTATGAGATATGGATAAATATCCCAGCCTGTAGGTATTTTTAAACTATTTTCAATTGGAGGAATATAAACTTTTTTGATAATTTGAACTGAAGGAGACATTTGATCAGTAATCTCGATATGACTAGCTTCACCAAAATAGACCCAGCCATCATATAAAATTTCACCTGCATAATTACTTAAACCTAGAAAACCATTGTGATAGTAATTGTATAAGGACCATGAAATAATCGGAATTAAAGAAAGGAAAGTAATTAACGTCAAATTTGTCAATCTTGATCTTGTTTCTTTACTTAAGTATTGTGGAATTGTTTTAATACTAATAATATTTTCCTTTTCATCAATATTGATTTTTACACAAATTAAAATAAATGCGATAAGTGGGAGAATAATATTTTCAGATCGAATCATTGCTGCAAAAGAACCCGCCAACATTGTAAAAATAAGATTTTTCATTGAAGCATTTTTCAAAGCAGAAAGTAATAACGAACAAAAAAGTAAGCCTATAAAAGCATTTGGTAAATCGGACATTAAATAATTGGAATAAATAATAATTTCTGGGGTGAATAATGCAATTATTCCTGACAAAAAAGCAAAACAACGGCTCCTACTTAATTGCCATCCAATTTTATAGCTGAGAAAAACACAACCAATTGCCAATAAATGTAAAAATATTTTTATTCCCGAGGGATTCTTCCCAAAAAATAAAAAAATAGGTAAAAATAAAATCGTTGTACCAGGACCTCGAATATGTGAAACACCATCCAGATTGTAATATTTCAAAAAGTAAATTACTCCTTGAATATAGGAAAAAGTATCATCTCCAAAAAATAACCTTGTCGAAAAAAAACTAATAAAGTTAAGAATGAGCGAAACAAAGAAAAGGAAAAGAAGCCCTTTAAAATGCGGGTTGTTAATTGTTTTAATTTTCTCTTCTATCTCAAAAATAGATTTTTGCGAAATTTCTTGTATCACCCATAATAATATGAAAGGAAAGGAAAATAAAATCATATCAAAAATAAAAATTGGTATTAGAACAATAATTCCTGGAATTTCATATCTATATTGCGTATAAATTTTTATCTCTTTTTTTCCATCTAGTTTGGAATTCAAATTCAAGTGATATATTTCCCCATCAAGAGAAATATTAGTATTTCCACTATTTGGGGATTTATTAAAAACTAAGGTCACTGGTTTACTTACTTCGGCAGGAAATGAATATGAAAATGGTATTTCCTTACCTTCAAAATTATTAATAGAGTTATTAAAATACAACCAACCCTGAACTTTCGAAATCTCAGACAACCGAACAACACCTTCCGGTGTTTTTATCTCATAAATAGATATTTCATTATGATTTTTCTTTTCTGATGGAAATATTTCCAGAGTGTGCCAGGAAATTGGGAATTTAAAAAAATACAAAGTTCCTAAAAATGCTATAATTATTATTGTCGGGAGAAAAACACACCATTTATTCCACGAGATTCTTTTTACATCATTCCAAAAAAAAGTTAAGCACAAATAAAAAACAATAGTGATCGGGAAACATACTAATATTATCAAAAGCTGGTTTTTCCATTCTAATCCCCAAAAATTAACCCAATGATGAGCAATACTCAATACTATTGAAACACCCAAAATAATTGATATTAATAATTGTTTATTAATTTTTGCTTTTGAAATATTTGTAAAAATGAGTTTATGCATATTATTCAATTTTTCCCTTTCAAATTGAAATAATTATAATTTATTGTTTCAAATCATAATTAAAACGATTCGCGCTTGCCATCTAAAACAATTAGTTGAATTACTCATAACTCTTAATTATCTTTTTAATTTTCAATATTAACTAAAAAATCATGAACAAAATTCATTCATTTTTACTGAAAATTAGTTGCACAAATCATGAAATGTGATTTTTGATAGTTCTTGATAGCCCCGCTGGATAAAATTATCATCAGTGACATTCAACAAGGAGCTTTATCATGGAAATAGCACGCCATTGGCGCTTAAAACAACAGCGGTACGGCCTCATCGGCGAAGTATGCCCTCATTGCGATTACAAAATCTTCCCCCCGCGGGATGTCTGCCCAAACTGCGGCGATGAAGCCAAAGCCCAGTACACCTTCAGCGGTAAGGGTGAAGTGTTTTCTTTCACCACTATTTATGAAGCACCTACCGGTTATGATGCCAACGCACCCTACACAGTGGCCATTGTCAAACTCGATGAAGGCCCCATGGTCACCGCCCAGTTAACCGATATCGGTGAACAGGCTGTCGAAATAGGTATGCCGGTCGAAATGGTCACCCGCAAAATGCGCAACGACGGCGATGAACGGGGAATTATTGTTTATGGGTATAAATTCCGTCCTTCGAAACTTGTACCACAGGTTGTGTAGGATCGTTGTGATCGGGACCGCCGTTTCCTAAATCGAAGAGATCAAAACGGATATCCACTTTCAGGTTTCGATCTTTATCAATCGTAACCTTGCTGACTAACGAGTTAACAATTCGCTTCTTTAGCAAAAAGATTTCATGCTGCTCATCTTCTGTTTGATGAGCAGCATTTTTTAATTCTTCAAGTCCTACTTGCAAATCCAACAAATACTCATTCACTCTGTCTTGCCAGTTGTTCAGGGCGTTGATATTGATTGATTGGCCCAAAGAAGATAGTTCTCGTCTTAAACTAACTTCTTGCATTGTCAGTGTTGCCAACTGACTTTCCATATCAGTTACAGTAAAACTCCCTTTACGAGCCTGGGTAATCACCCATTTACGGTCGGTCAGAATCACATCAAGCTCGTTTTTGATTCTGATTTGTTCATCATAAAGAGAATCAGCCTTTTCGCGTAATTCATCAACAAATTTCTTCGCCAATCCGAGCAAGTAATCAGGGTTGTTAATAGCCTCGCAGACTTTTTCCCAAACAATGGAATCAGCTTTTTTACAACCAATGTGCCTTGGACACTCAGGAGACACGTGTTCCTTGTGAAGCTGCGGGCAATAGTAAATACCAATCGGAGTCTTTCGCTGGGTAAGAACTCCATTACGAGTTCGTCTGGATTTGTTTGTTCTACCACCCCACTTAAGGTTACATTCGCAATAAAGTAACCCACCAATCAAATAATCATATTTGATATTTCTCACACGATGAGTTTTCTTATTCTCCCGCAAATGTATGAATTTTTCATACGTTGAAACATCGATAATTGGCTGAACTGGTATTTGAAATACTTCGCCTTTGCGGCGCTGAATTTTTATGCCATAAGCATATTCTTTGGCAGCATTCAATATTGCCTGAATACTAGAACGAGCCCACTCAATACGACGAGGAATGCTACTGCCTTTTTGCGGTGCATCGGCATCAATTAATTGCTGGCGTATTTCCATCATAGGGACGCCTTGGTTATACCAGGCAAAGATTTGGCGGACCCAGACTGCCTCTGCTTGAAGAATTTCAATCGTATCCCCCTTCCGTATATACCCATAACGATCTTTGCCTGTATTGGCTTTTCCTGCTTTTAAACGGGCCTTAACGCCCATAGTAAGGCGTTCTTTCATACCATCAAGTTCCATTTGAGCCACCCAGGCTCGCAGAGGGGCTATCTTAGGGTCGAAAGACTCCTGTCATTGATCGTGCTAGTATGTACCACCGATAGCCGCCCTATGGGTACCAGGC
>CAZBRI010000067.1:0-10415 GCA_964494055.1 uncultured Anaerolinea sp. | reverse complement strand
ACACGGCTCTGAACACTCTTTCCCTACACGACGCTCTTCCGATCTGGCTGTTGAAGTCATCGCAAATGTTATGAACGGTACTCATAACTTCCTCGGACAGCAGCATACGATGAAATACCTGAAAGCCGGTGAGATATTATTAACCAAACTGGCTGACCGCAGCACCTGGGAACAATGGGATGGCGAAGGCCGGAAAACAATGGCGGATAAAGCGCAGGCAACTGCAGAAAAATTATTGAAAGAACATACTGCCGAACACCTTATGCCGGAACAGGAAAAAGAGCTGGACAGGATCATGGCACAAGCTCAAAAAGAAATGGTCGCCGCCTAACTGAACAATTTCAGGAAATCTATTAAATAAGGAAACGATATGATAAAAAAAGCACATGCATTGGTCGAAGATCTTATCCACTGGCGCCGGGATTTTCACACCCACCCTGAACTTGGTTTCACGGAAACGCGGACTGCAAAAATTGTGGCAGATGAACTAGAGAAATTGGGCTACAAGGTTCGCCGTGGTGTCGGCAAGACCGGTGTAACAGCCGATTTCGGCCCTGAAAATGGGAAGACCATCGCTGTGAGGGCAGATATGGATGCCTTACCGATCCTCGAATCAACTGATCGGGAATATGCCTCAGAAAATAAAGGAATTATGCATGCCTGCGGTCACGATACACATACCGCCATGGCACTGGGTGTCGCAGCCATCCTTGCCAAAGAAAAATTACCCGGCAGGGTCAGATTCTTATTCCAGCCGTCCGAAGAGATGACTGATTCTGATGGCTTGAGCGGTGCACAGCGTATGGTTGAAGACGGCGCGATCGAAGGTGTCGATTTTGTTGTAGCTCAGCACGTTGACCCGCAAATTCCGGTTGGAAAAATCGGAATCTCCTCCGGCCCGGTCTCTGGCGGGATTGACAACTGGTTCGGCAAGATTTTCGGGATTGGCGGTCATGGAGCAAATCCACACCAGGCGATTGATCCGTTTTTTATTCTTGGACATGTCATTATCGCATTGAACGGGATCGTATCCAGGCGGATTAATCCTTTCAATGCAGCAGTTGTGAGCATCGGGATCATCAAAGGTGGTTTTGCTGAGAATGTTATTCCAGAAAAAGTTGAGCTTAGCGGTACCCTGAGATATAACACCAATTCCACCCTGCCACTGATCCGGGATGAGATTAGGCGTGCATTTGAAATATCCAAAGGATTCGGCGGAAATTATGAATTACATTTTGAATCAGGCGGCGGTCCCAACCACAATCATGAAGCTGCGACGCGCCTTATTCAAACCGCCGGCGGTTCCATCCTTGGCCCGGAAAATATTCTTCCGATCATACCCACCCTGGGAGCGGAGGATTTTGGTATTTTCAGCACCAACATACCCGGGGCAATGTATACACTTGGAACACGAATCGAAGGGGATGAACGTACACTTCATCATCCAAGATTTGATATTGATGAAAGAGCTCTTCCAATCGGGACAGCCGTTATGGCTGAAGCTGTGATGCAATATCTGAATAATTCCGAGGTCTATCACGCATGACCGGCTTTGACCTTGTTCAACCTCATATGGATGTGCTTACACCTGCACAAATTGAGCAGGTTCATACTTATTCTCTGCAAATATTATCCCGGGTGGGAATCCGGGTGGATTCTACTAAAGCCCTGGACTTCTTTAAAAAACACAGCGGTACCAAAGTGGAAGACAACAGGGTATGGCTTTCACCTGAATTAGTGGAGTGGGCCATAAAAGTATCGCCTTCATCGATCGATATCTTTGACCGCGCGGGTAAACTAGCATTTCGAACTGATGATGAACAGGTTCATTTCGGCGTCGGTGTGACTAACCTTTTTTACCAGGACCCAGAAACCGATAAAGTCATCAGTTTTACCCGTGAGCATATGGCGGTTGGTACAAGACTGGCACATAACCTGCCGGCGTATGACCTTGTATCGACAATTGGTGTGATCAGCGATGTACCCAGCGGGCAGGATGATCTTTTTGCTGCTCTCGAAATGGCAGCAAATACCACCAAGCCGATGATCATGCTAAATTCGGATCCAAAACAGTTCATACATTCCCTGGACCTGCTTGAGGCGATCAGAGGAGACCTGTCTGCCCATCCTTTTGTGATCCCGTATTTCAACCCGGTAACACCATTGATTATCAATCGTGAAACCGGGGATAAGATGATTACATCGATTGAGAGGGGCTTACCAGTCATTTATTCCAATTACAGCATGGCAGGCACAACCACCCCCATCACTGCTGCGGGGACATTAGCCTTATTGAATGCGGAATTACTGGCCGGGCTTGTCCTTTCACAGCTGGTGCGGGAAGGCACTCCGATCATTCTCGGGAGCCTGCCAGCCTTCTTTGATATGAAAGCCATGACAGATTTCTATGATCCTCAGACGATCCTGATCAATGCAGCCTGTGCAGAAATGATGGCAAATTACAGGGTACCCCATGCGGGTACTTCCGGTTCCGGGCTCGGCTGGGGAGCTGACCTGCCTTCGGCAGGCCTTCATTGGCTAAATCACCTGACAACCAGCCTGGGAAAGACAGGGCTTGCACCGTTTGTCGGCGGAAGCCTGGGTTCCAAGGCTTTTTCTCCAGCGAGTGTAGTGTACGCCAATGACATCATCCTGCAGGCGAAACACTTTAAATCCGGTTTTGCATTAAACAAGGATTTTGTTGATATTGATGAAATGGAAAAAATCGGACCGGGCGGGAATTTCCTGATGGCGGGATCGACCCGGAAAAATTTCCGGAACGCCTATTTTACAAGTTCTCTATTCCCCAGGCTCAGCCTGGAAAAATGGGAACAAAAAGGTTTTCCGCAGGCGACCAATATGTTAAAGCAGGAAACCATCAAGCTGATCTCTGAAGCAAAATACCCGGAAGATCATGACAGGCTCTTATCAGAAGGAGAAAAATTTATCCGGCAAATTTGACCGGAAGATCGCCGGAAGTCACGGTAATCACCCTGTTTTTCAAGCGCTGCAGCAGCTCCATCAAGCGTTCCTGCCATTCAGAATCCTTGAGGAAATTACACCAATAGGCATTTTTGCCGCCGCGAATACTCGACCCAAGATCCGAAAGCATTCTTTGGGACATGCTTTCGGTTAGAACCGGGTATTTCAACACAATCTGACCTGCCTCGGTACTGACAGACAGCAGGCCAGCTGCATCCGCAGCCATTTTTACTTTCATTTGAAAAAACAAATTTTGGAACATATCCGGCAGCGGGCCAAAGCGGTCTGTAAATTCGGCCATCAGCGGTTCCAGTTCACTTTCATCGCGCAAAGCTGCCAGGCGCCGGTATAGCCGCAGCCTCATATCCTGGTTTGGAATAAATGAAGAAGGTATACCGATCTCGAGCGGCAGATCGACCGTAACCGGCTCTTTTAATTCATCTTCAAAGGAGGAGAATGGACCACCCCCATTTAAAATCGGGGTAAGCGAGTTAATCAGCTCCTGCGTGCCGGCATCACCTTCTTTCTGCTGCACAAAACTGCCATCCATTTTGCCTTCTGCGACCGCGATCATGATCCTGCGCATTTTTTTGACTTCAGAAGCCAGCAGCCGGGTATAAAGGTGGAAACCAACCGATGTGATATGACCGGATTGGCGCATACCCAATAACTCACCAGCTCCGCGGATCTCAAGATCGCGCATGGCGATCGAATAACCAGCACCGAGCTGCGTGTTTTCTGCGATCACTTCCAGGCGTTCCTGTCCTTCCAGGGTCGGCGTTTTCTTGCGGTGCCTGAAAAAATACGCATAAGCCCTGGAGGCAGCCCGTCCCACACGGCCGCGAAGCTGATAGAGCTGTGCCAGGCCGAAAGTATCCGCCCGGTCAATGATCAGCGTATTGGCATTTGGGATATCCAGACCGCTTTCAATAATTGTTGTGCAAAGCAATATATCGATCTTTGCCTCTGTAAACTGGTGCATCACTGAGGCGAGTTCTTTTTCATCCAGCTGACCATGTCCGATGCCGATGCGTGCTTCAGGCACGAGCTTTTGGAGATGCAGCTTCATGGCATGAATTGTTTGAACACGGTTGTGAACAAAAAAGATCTGGCCGCCGCGTTCCAGCTCACGCAATACGGCCTGACGAACCAGCCTGGGAGAATACGGTCCGATATGGGTGATAACCGGTAATCGTTCATCCGGAGGTGTATTTAGATTAGAAATATCACGGACGCCGGCAAGCGCCATATAGAGCGTTCGTGGTATGGGGGTTGCGGTAAGCGTCAGCACATCAACTTCAGTCCGAAGTTTTTTGAGATGCTCCTTGTGTGTCACCCCGAACCGCTGCTCTTCATCGATTACAACCAAACCGAGGTTCTTGAATTCGACATCCTGGGAAATTAGACGGTGGGTACCGATGATGATATCCACCTGGCCGAGGAGCAGCCGTCGTAATATTTCTGTCTGTTCCCGGGGGGTACGGAAGCGTGAAAGCATTTCCACGGTAACTGGAAATGCTGCAAGACGCTGCATAAATGTTTCATAATGCTGCTGGGCAAGCACGGTCGTAGGCACAAGAATGGCCACCTGTTTTCCGTCCTGGACGGCTTTAAACGCTGCCCTTAGAGCGACCTCTGTCTTACCATAGCCGACATCCCCGCAAAGCAGCCTGTCCATTGGACGGGGTGTTTCCATATCTCTTTTTATGGCAGCAATCGCCTGCACCTGGTCGGGAGTTTCGACATACGGGAAACTGCCCTCAAGCTCTTTTTGCCACTGCGTATCAGGCTTAAAGGCATATCCCCGGATGGTCTGCCGTTGGGCATACAATTCCAGCAGTTCCTGGGCAATTTTCTTGACTGCTTCCTTGACATTTGCTTTAGCATTTGACCATTCCTGCGTTCCCAGCCTGGTCACATTCGGAGTGCCGCCTTCGGTTCCAACATAACGCGTCAGCCGGTCTGCCTGGAAAACAGGGACGTAAATCTGGTCACCGCCTTCATATTCAATGGCAAGAAATTCCCGTTCATGCTTTTCAAGCACACGGTGGACAAGACCAATAAATTTTCCGATGCCGTAATCTACATGGACGACATAATCGCCTGCGTGCAGGTCAGCATAAGCTGATTCAGGCGCTTCCGCGGCAGGTTTTTGACCGGTGCTGCGGGATGTTGGACGATCCCAGCCAAAGATCTCAGAATCTGTAATGAGATGAATGGGAGTATGTGATGCAGGACCAAGAACCCAGCCTTCCGACAATGAGGCTTCAATGAACATGATCTCAGGATCAGTTTCTGATCTTTCACCGTCCACTTCATCTAATAGGTGAAATTCATCATTCCATAACTCTTCCAGCCTGTCACGCTGCCTGGAAACAATGATCACCTTATCTCCCTGGGCAATCAGGCTGTCCAGATATTCCACAAAGGGCTTTAGACGGCCGCCAAATCTCTGGTCATGCCCGAATAATTCTTTGATCGGATGCCCTTCAGACAACTGCTCACTGTAACCCAGATCGATCCATTTGCGATGCTGTATGGAATCCAGGACTTCTGACCATGTTAAATAAGGTACCGGAAACGTCTCAGGCAGCGTACCTTCAGTTATGGATTCATGGCGAAATTTAACAGCCTGTTCTTCCACTTCTGAAACTATTGTTTCACATAAAGAAAGGTCGTAAATACAAACAAGACCATTTTGCGGCAGGTAATCCAGGATGGATGCCGGAAATGAGTGCAGCAGCGGGATGTGAAATTCTGAGCTCTCTGCACCTTCTGTTTGAGAATTTCTAAAGGCTTCGTTGACGATGTACTCCCGGGCCGGAGTGATCAGCAGAGTCTCCAATTTAGCAATGGTACGTTGAGAGGCCGGGTCAAAGCGGCGGATGGTATCAATCTCATCGCCGAAGAAATCAAGCCTGGCTGGAAACTCATCAGAGGTAACCCAAATATCCAGGATCCCTCCGCGGCGGGTAAATTGGCCCGGTTCAACAACTATTTCCGAGGCCTGGTAACCGGTATCTGCCCATTGATGGATCAAAACATCCGGCTGTATTTCCTGGCCCACTTTCAACCGTTTACATGCTTTAAGGAAATCCCTGCCGGGGATGGTTCTGGTCATCACCGAACGGGCTGATGCGACAATAATTGGTGCAGAGGCTGGTTTCTCAACAAAAGGCAAATGATAGCCCGCCAGGACCGTCAGCGCCTGGAGTCTTTGCCTGCGGGTTGCATTTCCCCAGGCAGCTTCTTCATAGAATAATGGGTTGGGTTCAGAAAACAGGTACCGTGATGCCCCGGTTGCCCAGAAACCCAGCTCATCAAAAACCGAGAGGGCATGATCTGCCCGGTCGGTCAGAATCAAAATCGGCTGATTGAGTTCCCGGTGAATTGCTGCTAAAAGAGGCAAGCGTGCAGCGCGAACCAGACCCATGCCGGGAATATTTTTTTCAACCTGCAGGGTTTTTAATAGGTTATGAAATTCAGCATCTTCACGGAGGTGGTTTAATAGTAATTCCATAGAGGATTCAATCTAGTTACATGGGGATTATTTAATCTCAGGGGTTCCATTATATTGATTCATGGCGTAATTTAAACCTTTTGTCACCCAGGCCAGGGCAGCATCTGCTGCCTTATCAAGAGTCTCTGAGACAAACTCCATTTCTTTTTGAGAAAAATCCTGGAGCACATAGGCCGCGGCATCCATTCTGCCAGGCGGACGATCAATACCCAGGCGGAGACGGGCAAAATCCGGCGTTCCGAGCTGCTCAATGGTGGACTTTACCCCTTTTTGACCACCGGCACCCCCGCCGGGACGGATCCTAATGGTACAAAAAGGCAGATCAAGGTCGTCATGAGCCAGCAAAATATGGTCAAGGGGAATTTTATAAAAATTCATCAAACCCTGAACTGACTGACCCGATAAATTCATAAAGGTCTGCGGTTTTGCCAGGATAATTTTTTGATCCTCGAATGGGGTAGTGATGATGATTGCCTTTGATATAACTTTCATACCGCGTGCATTGAGCCGCCTGGCAACTCGGTCCACCAGCATGAAACCAAAGTTATGCCGGTTTTGAGTGTAATCCCGGCCAGGGTTGCCCAAACCGATGATTAAAAATGGAATTTTATCGTTCATTTGTCCTGAAATACCAATTTTTGAGAGGAATTTTTTAAACATCAGTTTATATTATTAAATATTTAATTTTCCGGAAGTAAGTTTTTGACCGGAAGGCAAATAAAATGTGAGCGCAGCTTCTTTACGCTTAAAAACTGAGATGCAGCCAGTCGGTTCCAAAAATAATGGAACAAAGAACAGAAACCATGATCACAAAAAGGATCACCCCGCAGCCGCAGCCGCAAATACCGCCGCGGCCAAAACCGATTTTGCGTTGCAGCCAATTGAAGAGTTTTTCAAATAAAAATAATTTTAATAATCCTGAAAGACAACCCGGTCGTTGATCCATAAGCGCTCCTTTCGTTAACGCAACCATTGAGTTTAACATGATTTGAGGTGATTAGCAAAAAATGCCCGGTAAGAATTTCAATTCATTCCCATCATTTTTACTCGTCTTTTTACGGATTGAGAAATACATGAGAGCGTTATAATAAAATATATTTTTTGCTGATAAATATTAAATATTAAAAATAACACTTCAAGGTATTTTTTTGCCTTAATTATAAGAACAATTTATTTTCACTTTTCTACAGGAGGCAGTATGGAATACATGCGATTGGGCTCAACGGGCATGAAGGTCTCAAGAATATGCCTTGGCTGCATGGGTTTTGGAGATTCGACAAAGTGGGTTCACAAATGGGTATTGAATGAAGAGAACAGCCGGCCTATTATTAAAAAAGCCCTAGAAATGGGAATTAATTTCTTCGATACCGCCAATATTTATTCTGTAGGGACAAGCGAAGAGATCCTTGGTAATGCAATTAAAGAATTTGCAAAACGGGAAGAAGTTGTGATCGCAACAAAAGTGTATTCCAGGATGTTTGAGGGGCCGAATGGAGCAGGTTTGTCCCGTAAATCAATCATGCATGAAATAGATCACAGCCTGCAAAGGCTGAAAACAGATTATGTAGACTTATATCAAATTCATCGCTGGGATTATGAGACCCCCATTGAAGAAACACTCGAGACTCTGAATGATATTGTCCGTGCAGGCAAAGTCCGGTATATTGGTGCATCCGCCATGTGGGCATGGCAATTTCAAAAAGCATTATTTACTTCTCAAATAAATGGCTGGGCACGATTTGTATCGATGCAGAATCATTTAAACTTGATTTACCGCGAGGAAGAACGCGAGATGTTACCACTCTGCCGTCAAGAAAATATCGGTGTAATACCGTACAGTCCGCTTGCTTCCGGAAGATTAACCAGGGATTGGACGAAAGAATCTACTACTCGGTCTGAAACTGATCAAATTGCAAAAAACAAATATGACAAAACCGTAGATAAAGATTTACTGATCGTCCAACGGTGTGCTGAACTCTCGGACAAATATGGAGTGTCCAAGGCACAAATCGCCTTAGCCTGGCTTTTACAAAAAGAAAATATCTCTGCACCAATTATTGGGGCAACAAAAATTTCACACCTGGAAGAAGCGGCTGGCGCATTAACAGTCAAGCTTTCCGACGATGATAAAAAGTATTTAGAAGAGCTCTATGAACCACACAGTGTAATCGGAGCTTTATAGCGCAGCATATTATGGCAAAAAAGAAATATGAAACACCAACTCTTTCGGTTATAGATTTTTTTGAGATTTTGACTTTGATTCAAAATATTATCAACTTGTTTACAAATACGACTGGACTTTCATAAAATTAAATTCAGAACAGCGTGTTATTAGATTTTTTTTTATGGTAAACTCAGTCATAATAAATTTGGTGGTTTTTCTCAACTATTGATAGGGTGTCCGGACAATAGTGTTTTCCACCAATTTCAAAATAATTTTCAAAATTTTATAAAGACAAAATCCATAACCCGGGTATTTGTATTTTCCGGATTAACTGTTCAATAGAATGGTTTTGCTCTTTTTTATTTTTTTTAAGGATTACTTCAATTATTGAGCACTTTCAAGGACGGTGTGTTTGGACCAGGTTTTCTTGAAGCGCAATCTGCAATTCAAATTCCATACAAGGATAATGAATAAAGCAGATTTCGCAATAATGACATTTTTTCAATCAACGTCTACCCAGGTGGGGAGGGCGCCGGTCAACGGCCCTCCCCACTTCTTTTTTTGATGAACCAATTTTTATCGTCTTTATCAATTTTCAGCAGCATTATCTTTGAAATAATCAGACCATTTCATTTTTTCATAATAGAGGATCTATGACAACAAAATACATTTTCTTTACAGGCGGCGTGGTCAGCTCAGTTGGAAAAGGCGTTACTGCGGCAGCTTTAGGGCGGACACTCAAAGAACGAGGTTTCACGGTGGCTGTTCAAAAATTAGATCCTTATATCAACGTTGATCCCGGTACGATGAGCCCATACCAGCATGGAGAAGTTTTTGTCCTTGATGATGGTGCCGAAACTGATCTTGATCTGGGTCACTATGAAAGATTCATTGATATTCGCGCGACCAAGGTAAGTAATTTTACAACCGGCCAGGTATACAACGAAGTGATCACCAAAGAAAGACGTGGTGATTATTTAGGCGGAACGATTCAGGTGATTCCGCATATCACAAATGAGATCAAAAGACGCATCAGCCTGGTTCCCAAAGCCACTAACGCTGATATTGTGCTGGTTGAAATAGGCGGTACTGTTGGTGATATTGAATCGCAGCCATTTCTTGAATCACTCCGACAACTGAGAACCGAGGTCGGAAGAGAAAATGTGCTGTTTGTACATGTGACCTGGCTGCCGTTTATCGGAGCGACAGGTGAATTGAAAACAAAACCAACTCAGCACTCAGTCGCAGCACTGCGATCGATAGGCATCTCGCCAAATATGATCATCGCACGTTCAGATCACCCGATAGCAAATGATCTGTGCGAAAAAATCGCATTATTCTGCGATGTGGATAAAAATGCGGTGGTCCCGATGGTCACAGCCTCTGTATTATATGAAATCCCGCTCATCCTTGAGCAGGCGGGTGTGGCTGATTACGTATTGAAGATGCTCGGTTTGGAAGCCAGGCAGAAACCAAATTGGGAAGCCTGGGAGAAAATGGTAGCCGAGGTTTAAAAACCAAAACCAGAGGTTACCATCGCGCTCGTTGGAAAATATGTTGAACTTCAGGATGCCTACATGTCGGTCCGTGAAGCGCTCAAACATGCTGCATTATCCGCCGGTGTGGAAGTCAAGATCAACTGGATACATTCAGCCGATCTCGAACGGGATAAGGGCTGGGATCTAATCAAGGAATCGCATGGCAGATCGGAAGAGCACACGTCTGAACTCCAGTCACCTGAAGCTATCT
>CAZBRI010000066.1:0-10431 GCA_964494055.1 uncultured Anaerolinea sp. | reverse complement strand
TACACGGCTCTGAACACTCTTTCCCTACACGACGCTCTTCCGATCTATCTTTCACCAGAAAACCTCGCAGCCAAGTAAACCCGGGTTTTCAGTGTAATATTTTCGGAGGTTCTACCGCATGTCCCATAAAAAAGATTTTTTCATTCGAGATCCATGGAAATTCGATCCTGATTTTCAGAGGCCTCAGACAAAGAATGACCAGCTGGGTTTTGAGACCCGCGCCCTTCATGCCGGTTTTCGCCCAAGTGAAGATCTCGAACGTTTCCGCGCGTTTGTTCCTCCCATTGTTCCATCCATGACCTATCCGTACAAAAATTTTGACGAGATTCCTTACCCTGTCTATGGCAGAACAAAAACACCCACCGCTGATATTCTTGAACAGCGCCTGGCTGCCCTGGAAGGCGGGCAGGCTGCAGTCACCGCCGGTTCCGGTTCTCAGGCTTTGTTCAACCTTATCTTCACTATCGCCAGGCCGGGTGATAATATCGTCACCAGTCTGAACATTTTTGGCGAAGGCTACAAACAGGCAGCCTCCATTTTCCCTGAACGCTGCAACGTTAATTTCCGCTTTGTAGAAAATCCCGCCGATCCAAAATCCTGGGATAAAGCCATTGATAAGAATACAAAGCTGGTTTGGGTTGAAACCCCAAGCAACCCGGTTCTCTTCGTGACAGATATAAAAGTCGTTGCAGATGTTGCCCATTCCCATGGAATTCCGCTCATGGTGGATAACACGACCGCCACATCAGCCATTCAGCGCCCGATGGACTTTGGTGCTGATATCATTCTGGTCAGTATTACAAAATTCCTGGCTGGAAATGCTTCCGTCATCGGCGGCGCGATCATTGGCCCCGAAGATTTGACTGAAGACATCCGCTGGAATACCACTGAATTTATCGGCTCCATTATGCAGCCATTTGATTCATGGCTGACCCTTCAATATCTCGAGACCCTGACACTTCGAATGGAAAAACACAGCACCAATACCCAGAAGGTTGCCGAGTATTTGTCGAGTCACCCCAAAATAAAACTGGTCAATTACCCAGGTCTCAAGACACATCCGCAGTTTGCCCTGGCTCAAAAACAAATGAAAGCTGGCGGCGGTATGCTCTCATTTGTGGTTAAAGGCGGAATCCCATCAGCCAGGACATTAATGGATTCCTTCAACCTGGTGATCCATGCGGTTACTTTCGGGACAAGCCGCACGATCTGTATGCACCCGCGCAGTATCACTCACGAACATATGACACAGGCTGAACGTGACATCGCCGGCATTGACGACGGTCTGGTCCGCCTCTCTGTCGGACTGGAAAATCCGGAAGATATTATCGCAGATATCGAACAGGCTCTGGCGAAAGTCTAATTATTTCGCTGAACACTGATGGGTTTTCCTTCCGTCCTGCGGGCAGACTGCAAATGAACCAAAACCATGATCCTGCGCTGAAAAGAATCACCGCCCGGGCAGGCCGCCGTGCTTACGGGATGGGTCTGGGTATCATCCTACTGGACGATGTCTATCCGGGCTTCCCCGGGGACGTACGTAACCCAAGCGCCTACCCTTTTCCGATCCAGTACGAGATTGCCTGGGATGTTGATATTCAACGCCTGGTTGTAGATGAGGACAAATCTCCCTGCCTGCATCCTTTATTGAAAGCTGCAAAAAACCTGGAAAACATGGGCTGCAGGGCTATTGCTGCCGAGTGCGGTTATTTTGCATATTTTCAACAGGAAGTAGCTGCCTCGGTTAAAATTCCAGTGTTCATGTCCAGCCTGCTCCAGGTACCGCTGGCTCAGCAATTGATCGGTCCAGACCGGCAGGTAGGCGTGTTAATGGCCAATACAGCATATGTCACTGATCGCCACCTGTCGTCAGTCGGAATCCTACCTGGTTCTAATTATGTTCTTTCCGGCGCAATGAATGATTTTCGTTGTGTTGAATTTGATCATTTGTGGACAAACGGCTTACGGACGGATCCGCCGTCTGCTGATTACGAAAAAGCAGAATCGGAATTTTTAGATGCAGCCGTTACGTTTTTTCACAGTCAGCCGGCTATGGGTGCCATGGTGCTTGAATGTACCGGTTTTCCACCCTTTGCCCGGGCGTTACAGCGTATCATCAATATCCCGGTCTTCAGCTGGGGTACACTTCTTGATTATGCCTATTCAATCTCAGTTCATCGTGATTATTATGGGCATGTCTAAATTCATAATTCGAAAACTTCCCTGGAGCGTTTATGATCCTGGCTAACAATTCTGATCGTCAATCCCCTCAGTTCCGAGTCCTGAGTGATTCACAGTGCCGGGAGATATTTCATGCATCACTGGAATGTCTGAAGCGCATCGGTGTCCGTATTCAGAACAAAGAAGCCCAAAAAATGCTGGCAGCGGCAGGGGCGGATGTTGAAGGCGACCAGGTTCGAATTCCTGCACACATCCTTCAGGATGCGATTGCCTGCACCCCGAGCACATTTACATTGTATGGACGTGGCGCTGAAAACAGGGTCGAAATGCGTATCGCACCCGATCGGGTCCATTTTGGCCCGGGTCCAAGCTGCACCAATTACATCGACCCGATCACCCAGGAACATCGCCGGGCTTTACGCGGGGATGCAGCCAACACAGCTCTTGTTTGTGACGCCCTTCCGAATATTGATTACGTGATGGGTTTGAGTATGTTCGATGACGTCATCCCGATTTTGTCTCCTGTCTATGAATTTGCGGAAATGATTGCGAATACCACCAAGCCGATCGTCGCCTGGGCAAATTCCACCGACGCCCTGCAGGATATCTATAACATCGCCCTTGCGCAGGCTGGCAGCGAAACAGAGCTCCGGCGCAGACCCACTTTTGCATATTTCACCACGTACGAATCACCTCTCCGCCTCGCAGATGCACCGGTTGCCAACTTGATGTGGGCAGCAGAACATGACATCCCGGTCATCTGCCTGGGTGGCCCGACAGTCGGCCTTGAATCGCCCTTTACCGGCGCAAGCGCACTTGTGATGCATCTGTCGAGTGTGCTTGCAGCGCTTGCGATTGTTCAGCTCAAAAAACGGGGTGCTCCAATGGTTGTCGGCGGTGTGCCGTCTGTGATGGACCTTCGCACCGCCCGTCCGGCTTACGGTTCCCCGGAAATGAGCCTGCACAGCGCAGCCGCGGTGGATATTTCCCGCTACCTCGGAATTCCATTCATGGGCACTGCCGGCGCATCTGAAAGCAAAATGGTGGATGCCCAGGCTGGCGCTGAGGGTGCTGTTCAAGTACTCATGTCGGCCCTGAGCGGTGCATCAATGGTGCACGATGTCGGTTTCCTTGATTGCGCCGACATTGGATCACTCAGCTACCTGATCCTGACCGATGAGTTGATTGGCATGACAGCGCGCATTATGCGCGGGGTTACGGTCAATGCTGAAACCATCATGCTCGATTTGCTTGAAAAAGTCGGTTCTGAAGGGAATTTTATTTCTGAACCGCGTTCGGTTGCCATTTGCCGCACAGAAGCATGGATGCCTGGCGTTTTCGACCGCAGTGCGTATGCGCAGTGGAACGAAAAAGGCCGCAAAAACACTGAACAGGTATTGCTGGCGAAGCTTAAGAAGATCCTTGAAAAACATCACCCTGAACCGCTGTCATTGGAAGTTCAGCAAAAAATCTCTGTAATTCTCTCCGCTGCCGAAAAACGTGAAAAAGATCGTCAGGATATTTCACAAAAATAAGATAAACTAGAAAAATCTATTTTTAGAGAGGCCTTTATGAGCGAGAACCTTACCACCGAATTAAGATCAAAAACAAAAACAGTCAAGATCCACCGCGACCTTCCCACAGTCGTGATCGGAGAACGAATAAATCCCACCGGGCGTAAAGCAGTACTCGAAGCCCTCTCGGCAGGAAATTATGACATCGTCCGTAAAGATGCTGTCGACCAGGTTGCAGCCGGCGCTGCAGTGCTGGATATCAATGCCGGTGTCCCGGGGGCGGATGAACCTGCCCTGATTCAACAGATCATCAAGAATGTTCAGGAAGTGGTTGATGTCCCGCTTTGTTTTGATACCGCCAACCCCAAAGCATTGGCAGCCGCACTTGCCATGTACGAAGGCAAAGCCCTGATCAATTCAGTTAACGGTGAAGAAAAATCGCTCAACAATGTCATCCCCCTGGCAAAGGAATTCGGTGCTGCGGTCATCGGTTTGTGCATGGATGATAATGGCATTCCAAAAACAGCCGAAGCCCGTTTCGCAGTGGCAGCTGCCATCATCGAACGAGCCGCAAAAGCCGGCATCCCCATGGAAGACGTGGTCATTGACCCGCTTGCTATGGCCATGAGCGCAGACAGCAAAGCCGGCCGGATCGCTCTCGATACCATCACCCTGGTTGTAAAAGAATTCGGTGTCAACATTTCAATGGGTGCCAGCAATATTTCCTTTGGCATGCCGGATCGCAAATTCATTAACTCCACTTATATCGCCATGGCTATTCACGCCGGCCTGACCTGCCCCATTACCAACCCGCTCGTACTGGAAGTCAATACGGCTGTCCTGGCTGCTGACCTTTCGATGGGCCGTGATGAATACGGCATGCGCTGGATCAAAGCCTTCCGCAAACGCGAAAAGGATAAACCCGCTTCGTGAACGAACCCGCCATCCAGGAACGGCCGATTGTGATCCTTGCCTGCCAGGTTTTTCAACACTGGCTGGAAAACTTGCTGCCTGACCAGCCCGGTTGGCGGGAAAATATTACTTTTTTCAATTACGGTTTACACCGCGTACCAAAAAATCTTCGGCTTACCATTCAGGATGCGGTTAGCAGCATTGACCAGCCCAGCTTGATTATGCTGGGCTATGGTCTTTGTGGTAATGGCCTGAATAACATTAATTCCGGCCGGCATTACTTGCTTATTCCTCGCAGCGATGACTGTATTTCAATGCTGCTTGGTTCTTACCAGGCTTACCACAAGCAGATCACCAGCGAACCGGGTACCTATTATCTTTCAAAAGGCTGGCTCGAATCAGGCAGCAACCCCTTATCTGAATACCAGGAGTTGGTGCTCAAATACGGTGCCGAAAAAGCCGAGTGGTTGATGGATTACCAGTATCACAATTACAAGCGTCTTGTGATGGTAGCCCGAAACCAAAAAGAGCTGGAATATTACCGGGAAAAAGCATTGGAAGTCGCCGAGTATTGTACCCGCTGGGGAATGCGCTATGAGGAGATCATCGGAACCGATGGTTTTCTGGAACAGCTTGTTGAAATTACAGCTAATCCCGAAAAAATCAATGACGATTTCATCCTGATCCCCCCCGACAGTAAATTAACCCAATCGCAATTCATTCGCGGGTATTAACAAAGTAAATTCTTTGCGTGATCAGCGGTAAGATTTTTATATTTATCGGGTGATTGCTCAAAAAATAATCCTGATAAAGAATGGTAAAGCCCAATGCCTGAACTCACAGTAATATATGGCAATGAATCCAGAACAGTTGAAGTCGCGGCCGGAACACTCATCGGTGAGGCTGTCGCAAAAACCGGTCTTCCGCTTGAACAGCCCTGCGCTGGACGCGGCACATGCGGTAAATGCAAGGTGCTGGTCGAAGCAGGTGTGGCCGATCCGGGTCCGGTGGAAAAAAGGCATCTCACCCCGGGCGAAATTGCCCTGGATAACCGCCTTGCATGCTGTGCCAAAATAGCCTCCGATGCCCGTGTTGTACTATCACCGATCGTTGTTTATTCCAACAAGAATTTCCGCAGCAGCACCCGTTACAAGGAAACCAATGGTCCGCTTGGTCTGGCAATCGATCTAGGAAGTACCACCGCGGCCGCCTTTTTAACCCTGTTGGACGATGGTGAAGTCTGTGCCGGTGCAGCCAGCCTGAACCAGCAAAGTGTGTATGGCGCTGATGTGATTTCACGCCTGAATGCCGCCCTTATCAACCCTGAAAGCCGTGAACGCCTGCACCGTCTGGCCCTGGCATCCATTAACCAGGCGGTGGATTCCCTCAAATTATCACCAACAACCCGTAAGCGTGTTAAAAAAGTCACCATTGTCTGCAACGTGGCCATGCATCACCTTCTTTCTCGCCTGCCGATCGATAAATTAGCCGTCATGCCATTTGAACCGCACGACAGCCGCTCCATACCGGATGCCGCTTCATTGATGGATGGTATTTTTGCCCCGGATGTACAGGTATCTCTGCCCCCGCTCATCGGCGGTTTCGTCGGCTCGGATGCACTCGCCTGCCTGGCTTACTTCGGCTTTGACCGTGCCCCGGCCCCTATGGCCTGTATTGACCTTGGCACCAACGGCGAAGTGTTGGTGACCGACGGGAAACGCATTCTGACAGCATCCACTGCCGCAGGTCCTGCTTTTGAAGGTGTCAATATCTCCTGCGGTTCGCGAGCCGTTGATGGTGCTATTACAAAAGTTCGCACAACAACGGATGGGCTGGTATTTGACACGATTGCCAATAAAGCCCCCATCGGTCTGACAGGCTCCGGCCTTCTAAGCCTGATCAATGAGCTGCGGAATGCCGATGTCATCACCGAAAGCGGGCGAATTTCAAACTCAGCCGGCATTTTTGAAGGGCAGATATTCATTGATGAAGGTAAAAACCGGCAGATTTCTCTCACCCCTGAACGCAATTTAAACCTGACCCAATGGGACATCCGTGAGCTGCAAAAAGCAAAGGGAGCCATCCGTGCTGCAATGGATATTTTGATGGGCAAACTGGGTCTCGCCCCTTCCGACATGCAGCGCATGATACTGACCGGTTCCTTTGGCGGACAGATCGATATCGATGCCGCTCTCGGCCTGGGCATGATCCCACCGGTGCGCCGTGAAACCGTCGAGATGGTAGCCAATGGCGCCGGCCTCGGTGCAGCCACCTTCCTGGCAGATGAAGGTTTTGCCCGCGCAGAATCCATTGCTGCTGCCTCAGAGCAGGTCGATCTCGATATGGACACCAATTTTATCCAGCACTACATCGCCGCGATGGCTTTGAAGCCCTAAAAGACAGCTAGCTTCCGCGGCTGCAAGTTTTCAAACCGCGGGTTTACTTTTCAAGATCAAAAATATAAACCAGGACTTGCCTGGATAATATTGTTTCTAATTTGTCGTACTTAACTCATAGGGAGATTATGACAAAACCACCAGACGAATATCTCATATCGATCACATCACGTGACAGGATCGGTATCGTTTACGAAATAGCCAGGGCCATAAGTGAATTGGAAGGGAATATCGCTGACAGCCGGCAAAGTTTACTGTGCGGCTACTATACCATGCTCATGCGTTGTGCTTTTCCTGCCTATGTCACCCAGCAGGCAATTCAAGCAAAATTATCAGCTGTAAGCTCACAAAGTAAAACAAAGCTATTTTCAATTGTCATCCCTTCAGAACAGACCGAACTGGATAAATCCGGAACAGATCTCAAAAGCAAATATGTTCTTACAATTTCCGGACCGGATCATATCGGTTTTATAGCCAATGTTGCCGCTTTCTGCGTTTCACATCAAATTAATATTTTGGACCTCTCAACAACGGAATCCGATGGTGAATATGTAATGATATTGCTGGTGGACATTGGAAATACAAATTCAGAAGATCTCCGGCAGTCCATTAAAATCTTTTCCCATGAAAACAGCCTGAACATGGTGCTGCAGCATTACGATATTTTCAAAGCTGTCAATGAAATCAACCTGCCAGCCTGATCATTTCCTGGAGAATTATTATGCTGCAATACGATGAAATACTTCATACCGTTGAGATGATCCAGAAAGAAAATCTCGACGTCCGTGCAGTAACAATGGGAATAAGTTTACTGGATTGTCACAATGCAGATGTGAAAACAACCTGCCGGGCAATCAAAAATAAAATTACTCAGCACGCCGGAAACCTGGTTTCCATTTGCAGCGCTGTAAGCAGCGAATACGGCATCCCGGTCGTCAACAAACGAGTCGCCGTAACACCCATATCCCTGATCGGTGCTGGTTTTGACCGGGAAGGCTATATTGAAATTGCCCATGCACTGGATGAAGCAGCAGCCGAAATCGGCATTGATTTTTTGGGCGGCTTTTCAGCTGATGTCTCCAGCGGTATGACTTTCAGCGATAGGGAATTATTTGCAGCAATTCCGGCAGCGCTTTCAACAACAAAAAAGGTGTGCGCTTCCATCAACGTTGGGTCTACCCGCAGCGGGATTAATATGGATGCGGTGGTGCTTATGGGGAGTGTGATAAAAGAATTGTCGGAACTCAGCGCAGATCAGGACGGTTTCGCAGCAGCAAAATTTGTTGTGTTCACCAATCAACCCGGAGATAATCCCTTCATGGCCGGAGCAATTCATGGCATCGGGCAGCCTGAAGTGGTCATAAACGTAGGTGTCAGCGGCCCAGGTGTGATCGCCCGTGCTCTCGAGCGCAAAATCGCCCAGGCTGGAAGTCAAAACCTTGGCCTGCAGGATCTTGCAGATGAAATAAAACGCACAGCCTTCCGTGTGACACGCTGCGGAGAATTGATCGGCCGCCAGGTGGCTCGTGAGCTTGGCATTCCGTTTGGGGTTGTTGATTTATCTCTTGCCCCAACCCCGAAGGTCGGGGACAGCGTTGGTGAAATATTACAAATTTTGGGTGTGGATGCCATTGGCGCACCCGGTACAACTGCTATTTTAGCCCTGCTGAACGATGCAGTTAAAAAAGGCGGCACTTTCGCCAGTCAGAACGTCGGCGGTCTGAGCGGTGCATTCATCCCGGTGATGGAAGACCAGGCTCTCGCAAATGCCATTCGAGAAGACACCCTCAGCCTCGAAAAGCTGGAGGCTATGACCAGCGTTTGCTCTGTCGGCCTGGATATGATCGCCATTCCGGGCTGTGTAGATGCCGGTACCATCGCAGCCATCATCGCGGATGAAATGGCGATCGGCATGATCAACAATAAAACAACAGCCGTCCGGCTCATTCCTGTCCCGGGCAAAGAAGCCGGAGAACTTGTCTCATTTGGCGGTCTATTCGGTGAAAGCGTCATTGCCCCTGTCCGCAGCATTGGCAAATCTTCCCGCTTCATCGCCTTTGCCGGCAAGATCCCCGCCCCAATTCATAGTCTAAAGAACTAGCAGACTAATAATACAATCGGGAATAAAGCTCATCACTGAAAGCAATTTTACTTTTTCATAGGACGATAACCCAAATTATTGCTCCCTCAACCTCGGGTTCAATATCCTCTCCAGCGCATATCCCAGCATGGCAAATGCCAGGCCGGTTAACAGCAGCATACCCAGCGGCTCCATCACCCAGTAAGGTGCACCCCAAAGTGCACCCTTTGTCAAAGCCCGGTAAATGACTGTGCCCCAGGTGGGATATTCTGACTTAATATTGAACATCCCCAGGGTGGCTTCCAGGAATACATAACTCGGAATCAGTGTCACCAGCTGCGGTACCAAAACCGGTATGATGCGCGGCAGCATGTATTGCAGGATAATCCGGCTGCTGCTCGCTCCATAAGCCCTGGCTGCCTCAATATATGGAGCATCCTTTAATTGTAAAAAAGCTGAACGGAAAGTCTTGGTTGGACTGCCAAAAATATTCAACAGAACCACAACTGCCAAAATGACCCACAGGCTGATCCCCAAAAGGGCATGCGCCAGAACGCTGATCGCAAGCACCGGCATAATCATGTTTGCCTCAGTCAAACGCTGTGTCAGGTTATCCATCCAGCCCCCGAACCATACTCCCGAAGCTGCCACAATCATGGATAATATCGTTGTTACCATGGCACCCAGCAGCCCGAAAAGCAGCGCAAATGGCAGCCCCCATAATAACGGTACGATCAGGTTCCGCCTCAGGTAATCCGTACCGGCCGGACCATACACCTGTCCCATCAGTACCAGGTCAGCTTTCAGGTCACCTGTCTTCTCAAAAAACATCCCGCTCACCCGCATCCGGTATGTCCCGTTGACGATTACTGCCTTATCCTTGTTAGGATCAGTAAAAAGCAGGTAGTGCACAGGCGTTGGATTATTGGTATCCATGATGAACCATTTTTGCAGCATCGGGTTGGACCAAACCAACCTCTTAAAAGGGATGGAATCTGTAAAATTATACGGTTCCGGGCTGATGGGCGATGCAGATTTAAGATCCATCTGCCTGCCGTCCGGTGTGTACCATGTCACTGATATGAACGGCCGCTTTTGTTGATACGCTGCATCCAGGTATAACTGTATCTCTGCAGGAGCCTGGGTGAATGGATAATTGAATGTGAATTCATATGTGACTATACGAAAGCCATTATCCAGAACCGTTTCAGTCCTTGGAACTGCATCGCTGCCGCTGGATAAACTTAGCACAGATAAAAGTTTATCTTTTCTGAACAGGTTGATCCAGGCTGGCTGCGCCAGGCGGGGAATATCCGAACGGCCTGTCAATGTCTCGCTTGCCCAGCTC
>CAZBRI010000065.1:0-10450 GCA_964494055.1 uncultured Anaerolinea sp. | reverse complement strand
GAGATAGCTTCAGGTGACTGGAGTTCAGACGTGTGCTCTTCCGATCTTATTCGGCCTGGACGATCAGGACATGGGCCGGTCTTTGAATGATTACCTGTGGGGAAAATGTAAAATCGAAGATACAGCCCATGATGTTACCGCATCACTTGGACCTGCTGTTAAGGGGAAAGTCTTTTTGATCCCATCCAGCATCAAGGCAGGTGAAATAGCCCGGGTTTTGCGAGAAGGGTACGATGTTGGTTTGCTGAATGATGGTTTTGAATCATTAATTAAAAACCTCAAACTGGATATTCTGATCATCGATACACATCCCGGTTTAAATGAAGAGACACTACTTTCGATAGCTATTTCGGATACCTTAATCCTTATACTCCGGCCGGATCAGCAGGATTACCAGGGAACGAGCGTCACGGTGGAAGTAGCCCGGAAGCTGGGTGTTCCCCAAATGTTGTTGATGGTCAATAAAGTTCCAATGGTGTTAATGGATGAAGTGAAACAGCGGATTGAAAAACTGTTTGATTGTGAGGTTGCTGTTGTTATTCCTCATACTGATGAGTTGATGACTTTGGCTTCGGCTGGCATCTTTTCGATGCGCTACCCGGATCACCCGGTCACAAAACTTTACACACAGATGGCAAAACGCGCAATGATTTAGGTTTTGTAACAAAGTTTTTTTTTATTGGTAGTTTATTGGTTTGTGGAGAAAATAATATGGAATCTACTGCGCTGCCTATCGTTCCCCAGGTATCAGATGATCTGTTAGAGTTATATGCTTTACAGATACTGAAGCTCCAGGAGGAAGATAGCCCGATTCAAAAAATCCTGCATGAGATAGAAAAAGTGGCTGCAGACGAAAAAGTGGCGATCATTGGGGCACTTGAAGGAAAGATCCTGACTGGACTGATAAAAACAAAGTATCCACGGCCGCTGAAAGTACTTGATATAGGTACAGCGATCGGATACTCAGCAATTTGGCTTGCCAGGGTGATCGGTAAAGGCGGACATATAACTTCTATCGAAATCGACCCTATCAGAGCTGAAATTGCAAGAGAATATGTTAAACGGGCTGGTGTTCAAGAACAGGTAACAATCATTACAGGGGATGTTTTTGAACTTGTTAATCATGCAAAGGAATTAACAAACGAAGTGTTTGATGTGATCTTTCAGGATGTGATGAAACACGTTTATTTTGCAAAAGATCCCGGGTTGGCGCTGCAGCTCCTTGAAATTAGTATTAAACACCTGGCAGGCGGGGGATATTTATTTACAGATAATGCCTTTTGCCAGGGAAAAGTCATGGAAAAAAGTGAATATAACCAGGTTAAAGGCATACAAGCCTACAACGAGGCGATCGCCAGGCATCCTGAATTGGACAGTTTGTTATTTCCGTTTAGAGATGGGTTGTGGTTTTCAAAAAGAATAGAAGCAGTTAATTAATTATCGGTATCAATTCTGTCCAAAACTCAAGATTCTGAATATTAAACAGATCAATCGTTAGTTGAGGTTAAGCCGGTTCTGGTTAGTTGTTCTGCCGGAAAGTGGAGACAAAATGTTTTTTTATCTAAATCCCAAAAACTGGCCGATCATTGTGAAAATGGCGGCAGCGTTATTAATTGCTTCACTTATCCCGGTTGTTATAACGGCTTATTTCAGCCTGACTGTCAGCCGGGTAACGATCGAGAATTCAGAATACCATAACCTTGAACTGCTGGCTGCAGCAACAGCAGAACGCCTTGATCAATTGATGCTCGATAATGTGATCGCCGCTACTCAGCTTGGCAGCGACAGCGAAGTGATAGACCTCCTTTCAAACCCAACTAATCCATCTGCTGCTACCCTTGCCTCGGTTTCAGCCTCGCTTCAGAGGATACTGGAGACGAACCCGCAATACGAGTATGTATACCTGCTGGATGGAAAAGGAAAAGTGATCATATCTAAACAGCTGGGTTCTGTTCCAACGGTTGAGGGTCAAGTTTTTGCAACACGTGCCTATTTCCTGGAAACGATGAAAGGAAAAACCTATATCGATGTGCTGGTTGGGCGCACCAGCAAAAAATTGGGATTTTATTTTAGCGCACCAGTACTGGGTGCAATAGGTAAACCGATAGGGGTCGCTATTATCAAACTCAAGGGTGAAGCGATCACAGATATTATTAATAAATTTAAATCAGGAAACACCGGCTATGCATTCCTGGTTGATCAGGACGGTGTCGTAGTTTCGCATCCTAATCCAAGCTGGTATTATCACAGCTTGATCCCGCTTCCTGATAAAGAAGCAATAAAGGTTGGCCAGCGTTTCATGCTGCCTGGATGCGAAGATTCAAAAAACCTTGTCAACTGCAAGGTTAACAGCCTGAATTTATCCACGCTTGCGTCAGTCATCGGAGAATCTGATATTGTCCGGCATGCCACATACAAACTTCCTTCTGATGGCTCCGAGAGGATCGTTGGGATTGCAAACACAAAACAGTTAAACTGGAGTGTCGGGGTTGATAAAGCTCACAAAGAATTTACGGCCCCGCTCGATCAATTAGCATTGGAAACTGCGATCAGTGTAATTATCATCGGCATACTGGCGATCATCGTGGGTATTTTACTGGCGCGAGTTATCACCCTGCCGCTCGGGAAATTATCACTGGCTGCTCAATCTGTAGAAAAAGGGGAAGGCCTGAACACAAATAATTTATCATCTGTTCTCGAACAAGGGGATGAGGTGGGTCACCTGGCTTTTGTTTTCAAAAACATGGTAAATTCACTGGACGCCAGAGTTTCTGAACTTAAAACATTAAATACGGTGTCACGAACTATTTCTTCGAGTTTCAACCTCGGAAGCACTTTACCGCGTGTACTTAATTCACTGCACAAGGTCATCCCGTATGACCGCGCACTGGTTCTGCTCTATGACCCCAAAAAGGAATTATTTTTCACCAGGGCGACTGCTGATGGAAGAGGTTTTTATTTAAACCGTGTTTGGGAGCAGGACCAAAGCCCTTCATCGCATACGCGTGATGAGAAGCATATTCAAAAATTCTTTAATCAGCAGCAAATTAACGAAGGTTCCGGAAATATCGCAGGTGAAAGTACTGCCGTTTTGATCACTGACCTGAACCTGCTGCCTGATTCTGAAATTGATTACAAATTGGAATGGCCTGAATTCGACCCCCGGGCTTATTTAGGTGTGCCGCTGTTATACCGCGAAGAAATCATCGGGCTCATTGAACTTGCCAGTGAGATGCCAGGCAGTTTCAATGAAGATCATGAACGCGTACTAGAGCTGATCTCTGGACAGGCTGCTGCGGCAGTTCGGAATGCCCTTGATGTTGAGCTGAGAGAAACAGATCTGCGTAAACAAATTGATGAGCTTCAGATTGTAATTGATGAAGGTAAAAAGCAAAAATATGTTGCTGAAATCATTGAAAGTGACTTCTTCCAGGAACTGACGTCAAAAGCACAGCAGATCCGGCAGAAAAGACAGGGCTTATCCAGTACGGATAAATAACAAATCGCTTTGTATTCATCAAGTCATTAATTCAAAATTCATGGCATCTACTTTATGAATTAACTGATCAACTTAATCAACTCATAATATATTTTCCCTGGCATACAAGCGGTCTCAATGAACCTATTTTTCAGTAAATTACTTAATATCAGGCAAGAGGAAGGGAAAAAAGTATTTCTGCTGGTGACGATCTTTTTTGTTTTCATCACTGGTACAGCCTGGGCTGAGACCATAATTGAATCGTCATTTTATTTCCTGGTGGGTGTAAGCAAACTATCGCAGGTATTCAGCATGCATGCGATACTTGCAATCATCACGACGGTGGTTTACGCAGCGTTTGTTGATCAGATTTCAAACCAAAAATTAATGGTGGTGGTATGTGTGGCAGCTTCGGGGATTATAGGTTTGGGGATTCTGCTGCTGGATATCGATCAAATCTTCGGATATACAATTTTATATGTACTTGTTCGTGCTGTTAGGACAGCCTTCGTGATTCACTGGTGGAACTATGCGAGTGATTTTTATGACGCTAGGGCTTCCAAGAGGATTGTGCCTGTCATTAATGCCGCATCCCGTTTAGCAATCATTGTGGCCGGTCTGACCATTCCGGTGCTGAATAGATTTCTTCCTGCAGCAACCATTGTTTTGCTCTGGTTAATTACGTTCATTGTCATAGCACTGCTATCATTCACAATGAACAAACTTATAACGCGGGAAAATTTTCAGACAAATACCAGCATTATTAGCAAAGAACGCGTTAAATATTGGGAAAATATTAAAGAAGGATTCCAATACGTCTCAAATTCAAGTTACCTGAAATGGCTGGCTGTTTCAACTTTCCTGATGGTGATTGTTTTCGGGTTTTTAAATTATGCGGGTGGAAAAATATTTTCACAGCAATTTCATTCAAGAGCTGATATGACAAATTTTATCGGCTACCTGAACGGTGTGACAAACCTTATCATGCTGCCTGTACAGCTTTTCTTATTCAGCAGGTTTGTTACCAAAGTTGGCGTCGGAAATGCCAATGTAACATTTCCATTCGGCACCTTTTTAATTGCGGGAAGTGTTTTGTTTTCACCATTATCCCTGGCAAGCGGTGCGCTGGCACACTTTGACCGAAATACCTTTCGATATTCAACACAGGAATCCAGCAATAATTTGCTATACAATGCAGTTCCTGCCCGTGTAAAGGGACGGTCCCGTTCATTTATTGATGGAATGATACTGCCGATCGGATTACTGACCAGCAGTGCCCTGCTGGAAATCGGGAAACTCCTTCCGGAAAACCTATTTCTCCCGGTACTGTTAGGGATAGCTGCAGCAGCCTACCTGTTAACCAGTCTCGTTATCAGAAATTTATACTCGAAGGCAATGATCACGATGCTTGAGCAGGAAGACCTGGCATTTTTGCTTCCTGAAGACGGAGATATCACACTTTCTTCTGACCCGATCGCAAAAAATATTCTGCTGAATAAACTTGTTGAAAGCCAGGATGATTCAGTCATTTTGCTTATCGCGCGCATTATGATTGAAACAAGCGGAACAAAAGTGATGCCGATCCTGGAAATGAAAACCAGGGAAAGTTCACCTACCGTAAGAGCTGGCATCATCTCACTGTTGGCAGTATCTGATAATCAAACCATTCAGCCTAAGCACTTAACACGATTCATGACAACTTTTCTGCGTGACGCGGATGAAAATGTTCAGCTGGCAGCTTTTTCCGGGTTAAAACTGATCATAGGTGAAAAAAGCCAGGAATTCCTGAATCATGCTATTCACATGATTCAAGATAATCATGGGGGAATCACCTACAATGCAGCCTACTTTGAGATTCGATCTCAAAGTCTAGCTGCCCTGCTCGAATCAGAAAATCCGGAATATATTAAATCCGCAAAAAACATTCTGAATAAAATGTTAAGGGATCCAAATCCGCTGGCAATTACAAGCGCATTGAGTGCACTTGGGAATATCTCAGGCAGCGAACGTGAATTACTGACACCCATACTTTCTTACCTTGATGATCAGTCTGATGAAGTGCGGCTGCAGGCAGCATTATCACTCGAAATTCGAACCAAAAAAGGTATACCAACGGCCTTTGTCAATGACATCCGCACAGCTTCCGCTCAACTTTTATATGACCCGATTGAAACTGTTCGTCTTTCTGCACTAAACATCCTTTACCAATTGTATTCTCAGAATTCTAGCCGCCAGAATTCGATTATCGAAAGTGAAGAATTATTTCTGATCATAAATGCTCTTGAAGACCCGAGCGAACATGTACGTTGGGAAGCAATAGAGATCCTTGTACGAAACGGATCATCTTCCATTCCCCCAATATTGAAGCTCGCCAGCGATAATGAGATTTCCACAGAACTAAAAACAAATTTGATCATAGTGTTATGCAAAATCAATGTAAATAATTTTGGAGAAATGGCTGAATCTCAAATTCTGGTCGTATTAAAAAATATATATTATAGAATCTCTCAGATCAATGCTTTACAGGGTTTTCCTGAGACTCCAGGTTTGCTGACTCTATATTCAATGATTAACGAATTAAATCATGCTTCGATGAATTCTATATTTGAATTGCTTGCAGCACGGTATGGGGAAATTCCAGTAGAGAGGATAACAAAATCCCTCGCAGCTGATTCAAGTCATACACAGGCAAACGCCAGCGAAGCGTTGGAATCTTTGCTTAGCCCTGCACTCGTTAAATTGATCATTCCACTTTATGACCCGAACATTAAGGTCAACGAACTTTCAAGGCTCGGAAAAATCACCTGGCCGGATACAAGACCAGCAGGCATCCCGGGAATTATCCTGGAACTTTCCAGCGAACCTAATAACGAAATATTAAGAGCATTAATGGTGTTTTCTCTCGGAGAAATTGCCCCATTGTTAGAAGTGAAAGCAGCCCTGCCTGAAGTTCAAAATAATCGGGCGAAGAGAATAAATTTGCTTAACAAATTATTCAATGATGAAGCTACAACACACAAAGCTGGTGATATTTCTGTTCAAAATATTATCAGCTTACAAGAAATTCAAGCATTTATCCAAACAGCTCAATCTGACACAAGTGATATTGTTCGAAATTCAGCCCTGGCTGCTGAAAGAGCCGCTAAAATCCAAGATAAATCGCCAGACGAAGGTAGACTTATGAATGCAACTTTAACAGTGATTGAACGAATTATTTTTCTGAAACAGGTTACACTTTTTCAGAGTATGAACATTGAACAACTAAAAGTTCTGGCAAGCATTTGCGAGGATGAGTATATTGAAAAAAATTCAATAATATTTAATGAAGGTGATCCCGGCGGCGTTGTTTATATTATTGTTAACGGAAGGGTGGGAATGGAACGAACTGGCGACCGGAAATCTTCCATTGTTCGTTTAGCAACGCTGGAAGCGCGATCTTCATTCGGCGAAGCAAATTTGTTTGAAGATAATTTACGCAATTCCAATGCAGTTGCCATTGAGAACTGCCTGCTGCTAAAACTGCGCGCCGAACCTTTCCTGGCGCTTATTCGTCAGCATCCAGACATGTCCATTGAACTTATCAAAGTCCTTAATCTGCGGCTGAATGAGGCAAATGACCAGATCGCTCATCTTACCCGCTCTACTCCCAGGCAGCTTCAATCTCTATATGACAAATTAGAGGATAAAGATGATGAACTATAAAAAATCCAACTTTATGAACTCAGCCGGAAAACATTTAAAATGAAAAAAATCATCACTGTTCATTCCTTCAGGCAAAGCGTGGGTAAATCCACCCTTGCCGCGAACCTGGCTGCAGTTTTAGCCCAAAAAGGATTCCGGGTTTGTCTTCTTGATACAGATTTTCAAGGTGCAAGTGCTCATTTATTTTTTAACCTATCTGATAAACAGGGCCTGGATACATTTAATGATTTTGTATTGGGTAAAAAAAGAATAGAAGAAACCGTAAATGACGTAACCGAACAGGCTGGAGAAGTCAAAGAAGGTGGAAAATTATTTCTCATACCCTCCAGCACACAAATCAAAGACGTGATGGAAATGCTTCATAATACAATAAATATTGAACAATATAACAAAGGATTGGGAACCTTAGCAGAGAATATAATGCTGGATTATGTAATTGTCGATACCCGCGCCGGTCTGAATGAAAATTCATTGACAGTTATCGCAGTATCGAGTGTACTTCTCCTGGTTTTACATCCTGATCAACAGGATTTCCAGGGAACAGCTGTTACGGTGGATGTTGCCCGTAAACTATCGGTGCCAGCAATCAGGCTTGTACTGAATGACAGCTCTGAGACACTCAACAATAACGAGATCAGCAAACAGATCGAATTAACGTATCAATGCGGGCGTGGAACTGTCATAGAGCATAATGAAGATTTGCTTGCACTGGGCAGCAGTAAACTTTTTGTTACAACATATCCTGATCAATCTTATTCAAAACATGTTCAGGAATTGGCGAAAATTTTAATCTCCTGATCCCTAGTGTTGGACAATGAGAATAAGAAAACCTCAATGTTAGGTTAACATGCTTATGTTAATTTCCTGCCATTGAGGTTTCAAATTAATAAATATTGCTAAATTTATTCTGGAATGCGCCTCACAGCGATCATCGTTATGTCATCATATTGATCAGCTGTTGAGATATGGTCGGTCAACGCTGACTTGAATCGCATTAATAGATCTTGTGAGGTGGCAGCAGGTTTTTTCTGTAATAGTTCCAGCATCCGTTTTTCGGTAAACATTTTACCTGATGTGTTCCTGGCATCTGTCACACCGTCAGAATAGCCGAAGAGAATATCTCCAGGTTCAAGCTGAGCTTCGCCTATTGTATAAACTGCATCGGGCATCATACCAACAGGTGTTCCAGTAGCTTTGAGGGTCGTTTTAACTTTTCCATCACTGCCCACAATTATCGGGGGACAGTGTCCTCCGTTAATATAAAGAAGTGAACCATTAAGCGGATCAACCATCCCAAAAAACAATGTCGCAAAATAATTGAGATCATAATGATTGGTTGTGATATAAGCATTCGTCATAACCACGGCGTTTTGTAAAGACATACTGCCGATAGATGGCAAACGTCTCCGGTGTCCTGCTTCAACAGCAGGCATGTTATCCCCGATACCATCCATCAAATTCAGGCTGTAATTTTGCTGCGCATAAGCTCGTGTCAAACTGCGTGCAAGTGCCATAAATAAGGCTGCCCCTACCCCTTTATCGCAGACATCCGCGATTACAAAACCCAGACGCCGGTTTTGTGCCATCATGAATGCGTCATAAAAATCACCGGCGACTTCACGAGCTGGTGCAAAATATGCAGCCACATCCCAGCCTTCAGGCTGTGGAATTTCACGAGGCAGGAAACTTAATTGAATATCGCGGGCTATTTCAACATCATGTTCAATCTTGTCACGCAATCGAAGCCGCGCATCTTCTATTTCGTGAAGTCGTCGAAGTCGAATTTCTTTGAATTCTGTTACCTGGGCTTTCAGCAATGTAGGGGAATAAGGCCGAAGTAAATAATCATCAGCCCCAAGTGTGAGGCACTGTTCAACCACTTTCAAGTCCCGCCTGGCAGCCAATAAAATTACAGGGATGATCCGTAACGTTTCATCAGACGCAATCTTTTGCAAAAATTCTGCGGGCACCAAACCCGGTGTATGCAGGTCCAAAAGGACCACGACTGGTTTTTGGGAAGCCATTAACGCAATACCATTTTCGCCATCGTTGGCTATGGTTATCGAATAACCTGCTTCTTCAAGACAGTGAGTTAAAAAATTCTGATCAACGTCATTACTACCCAGTATTAATAATTTCTCTTTTTCCTGTTCCAAAATACTGCCTCCTACTAATAAACTAAATACATAATTATTCCTTACTGCCGGGCAGTTTCACCATAAAAATGTTTTTATTACGATTATCCACAAATTGATAATCAAACCGATCAACATTTTCTACAGTTAAGTAAATACCAAGGCCGCCGATTGGACGATCCTCTGCTGGTTTATCAATATGTTCCGGGCGGCTAAGAAGTGTACGAGGATCAAATGGAGGCGATGTGTCTTCCAGTGTAATGATGAGAAACTCAAGATTTTTCTCAGACATCACCAGCACATCCCCAGATTGCCCATTTTCTTCATATCCATGGATAATGATATTCGTTGCAATTTCATCCACAGCTAACCGAAGATGATAAGCAATTTTTTTATCCAGCCCGGCCTCAGAAGCAGCGTCATTTACAAATTTTCCAATCGCGCTTAGTGAATCCAAATTTCCTGGTAAAAGTAATTTTTGCATGGATGCCTGGGCCTGGAGAGTGTGTTTTACACACCCTCTATCGCAGCTTCATCATATGCATCCAGGAATGTCACGCTATTTTGAAAACCAGTCATCGTAATAGTTTCCATCACATTTTCCTGAAGGCTGATCATGTAAATTTCAACATGGGAACCCATTTTTTGTTTGGCAAATACCAGGGCACGCAAACCTGCACTTGCCATGTATTCCAGGTCTTTCATTAATAGTGCCACTGCCTTTACTTTGGCCACTGCAGCTTTTTCAACATCCGCTCGAAAAGCTGGTGCAGCAGCTGCATCCAGTTCACCTGATAAGGTGATCTTCGCAACACCATTAACAATCTCAAAAACCGATTTGAATGCCATAATTAATTACTCCTTTATTATTGTTCACTAATTTTGAATATTCCAGACAGGCTATCAAAATACTGATTCATATTCTTTGATAAATGATATTTCAGAAAATAAATCACTTTGCAATCAGGATCACAACCGATCGCGGACCGACGAATAAATTTGCCTGATCACTTAATAACGGCTCATTCCCAACATCCCAAATATCTTCAGGAACGGTTGAGCCGGTATTAGCAAAAACATACCACTTACAGATCGGAAGAGCGTCGTGTAGGGAAAGAGTGTTCAGAGCCGTGTA
>CAZBRI010000064.1:0-10451 GCA_964494055.1 uncultured Anaerolinea sp. | reverse complement strand
GGCATCCACCAGGGGCAGCAGGGCTTCCGGCCCGGCCAGCAGGTCGGCTTCGGCATCATCACCGGCCAGGTCAATTTCCATGCCCTGGGTGTAAGTGCGGACTGTTTCACGGTACTGAGGGTGAACGCTGGGCGAAAGGACAACCTTGCGTTTTTTGCCGCGGAAGTTGGCAAAAGCCATGTTGACCGCTTCGGCGGTGGCAGTCGCGCCGTCATAATGCGAGGCGTTCGAGAGTTCCATGCCGGTCAATGCGGTCATCAGGGACTGGTATTCAAAGATGGCCTGCAGGGTGCCCTGAGAGATCTCGGGCTGGTAAGGGGTATAGGCGGTGTAAAACTCACCGCGGCGCAGGATGTGATCGACCACGGAAGGTATGTAATGGTTATACATACCGGCGCCGAGGAAAGAGACCATCTGCCGTGTAGATTCGTTACTGCCGGCCAGCTCGTCGAGCAGGGAGGCAGCCTCCATCTCGGTCAGTGCGTCGGGCAGGTCCAGTTTTGGGAAGCGGTACTTTTGCGGAATAGCGTCAAACAGCCCATCCAGGCTCTTCACGCCGATGGTTTCCAGCATCGCGTCCCGCTCTTTGAGAGAGTGCGGGATAAATGTCATTTTTTCTCCTGGGGGCGCGTTTTAGTGAGCGCGTCCTTCACAGTCTTTTTCGTAGGCAGCAGCATCCATCATACCGGAAGCATCAGCACCTTCGACCTGTATCATCCAGCCGGCTCCGAATGGATCGCTGTTAAGAGTTTCAGGGGCAGATGCGAGATCAGCATTGACGGCGGTCACTTTGCCTGCAACAGGCGAGAAGATCTCAGCGGCGGCTTTGACGGATTCAACGGAGGCGATAGGGGTGCCGACCTTTACCTGCTCGCCGGCGCTGACCAGGATCTCGGTAAAGACGATGTCAGAAAGCTGACCCTGGGCAAAATCGGTCAGGCCGGCTTTGCCGCTCTTTGGGTCGAACCATTCATCGCTTTTGGTATATTTTAAATTGGCGGGTGCATTCATTATTTGGAGCTCCTTTGGATTGGGTGATAAATGCAAAAAAGGGCGCGCGAATTAAATCGCACGCCCTCTGTCCGTAACCTGAGAGATTCGCCGCTGCCAGCTTTTAGGCTGACGGTTGGGCTTGCCCCGTCGGTGTTCCTTGCGGAACTTTCCAGAGTTTAGCGGTACAGGGTCCTTTTGCCTGAGAGTTTCGTCCGGACGTGCCCGTCTCGGATTTGCACCTTCGGCGCCCGTTTCAGCTCTCGCTCCCCGGGTCTCTTCCCTGCAACCGTATAATTGTACTGGTATTCTACGGAGATGGGTAGGGTGCGTCAAGTGAACAATGTCAGGAAAATATCATATTCGGCCGCAGCAGGCTTTTTGGAAAAGCCCCGCGTGCTATTTCACCTGAGTATTATTCACCCAGTCACCCACCAGCCAGTAACTGAACTCTCTGCCCTGAGAAACCTGGATGGCTGCATAGATACCGTAGATGGGAGCAATGGCCATGCCGAGCAGCATGAACGGGGTCAGAACACAGGCGAACGGGATGAGCAAAACACCGATCAGCACGATGCATAACAGGCCGGTGATGCCCCACATGATGCCGATGCTGTACCAGGCGGCAAGCTGAAACAGGAAGGACTGCATGGCGTGCCGCGCCACATATTTTGAACGGTTGGAGAAGACCAGGTAAATGATGAGCGCGATGACGGGACCAAGTACGCCGGTAAAAAGATTGACCAGCACGCTCAGATGTGCCAGCATGGCCCAGGTGCGTTCTTCTTCAGCACTGAGCGGGATTGGATAGGATTGAACATTACCAGTTTCGACTGTCATTTTTGCCTCTTATAAATTTTATGGATAAATCATTCCAATTTATCTACGCAGGAATATTTGAAGAGGTTGCTAAACCGGCATGACAGGTTAAATAAAAACTCACCTGTTTTGCAGGTGAGTTTTTGACTAAAAAAAGTAATAATTAAATTATGCCCAACCCTGGTTTTTGCAGAAGTCGGTGATGACAGGAACGACTACTGTTTTGCCCTGGTAGGCCTGGTAAGCCAGGTAAAGTGCATAAATCCAGACAAATATACCGACACAAAAACCGGATGTAACCACGGTGATAACACCGAGGATCAGAGCCTGTGCATTGTGTGCTTTGATGAACGGGCGGTTCTTCTTGTCTTCCATCAGCATTAATACGATGGGGACAATGGGCGAAAAGACGTAGGTCAGGGCTGCCCACAGCTTATCGTCACTGGTGACTTCTGAATTAAAATCTGTCATGGTTATCATCTCCTTTGGTAAGATAAAGTAGATTTTACATCGAAACCGGACAAAAATCAACTAATTTGTCGCTTGATAAGGAAATGGCATGATAAAAACCAGGAATAAATGGCTTTTTATGCCAAAAAATGCAATAATTGATAAAATTCCAGCAAATTGGAGCAAGCAAACTCATGAGTAATCTGCCTTTTAAGACTTTTTTTGAAGTCCTTTCTGTGATGCTGGTGGAGGCCTATGACGGTCCTCCAGACCCGCGCAGCACCTGGTTTATTGATAATGAACCTGATTGCGGGATATTGGGAACTGTTAAGCATATCAATGCGCAGCAGGCTTCGATCTCGATGGATGGGAAAATGTCAGCAGGGTCGACAATTGCATCCCATGTAGAACACCTGCGCTGGGCATTGATGAATGTCAACAATGCCATCCGCGGGGAGCTGTATCAACCAGTCTGGAAAGAGAGCTGGCTGGTGACCGAAGTGACCGGGCAGGCGTGGGACGATCTGCGGGCAGCGCTGCATTCTGAATACCTGACCATGATGGATTTAATCAACAATCAGACCGGTCTTGAAGGGGGAGAACTGTATGGAGCCATGGCGCTTGCACCGCACGCTGCTTTTCACCTGGGAATTCTGAGGCAGATGATTGAAAGGGTAAATCAGGGGGAGTAACTGGAACCGGTATTTTGCAAAGCCGGCTCTTGACAAAAGAGTAATAATCCTTATAATCAAAACTAACTTCGTTCACTGAATAAATATAGTATATGGCCACTCAAACTGGAAACAAGGACCTCATTCGCGCGATCAACCGCTCCCTGGTGCTGAACAGCATCAAGGCGCATGGTCCTATCGGCCGGGCGGATGTTGCCCGGCAGACGAAACTCAGCCCGGCGACAGTGACTGCGATTTCAGCTGCATTGATCGAGGAAAACCTGATCATGGAAGTTTCCACTGGCGCATCCAGCGGGGGGCGGCCGCCGATCTTACTGGCGATCAATCCCAAAGGCGGCTACGTCATCGGGATCAAGCTGAGGGATGACAGTGCGGTGTGTGCATTGACCGATCTCGAGGCGACTATCCTGGCCCGTTCATCAATCAAGTTGTCCGGTCATGACCCTGAACAGGTTGTTTCAGACCTGTCTGAGCTGGTGAGTGAGATGATCCGTACCCAGAAGATTCGCAAATCTTCGATCCTTGGCGTGGGTGTCGGGTTGGGCGGCATCGTTGATTCGGAGCAGGGAATATTGCGGCAGTCTCCGATTTACGGTGACCGCTGGCGTGAAGTTCCCCTGCGTGCCATGCTGGAAAAGAAAATGAAGGTTTCAGTTTACCTTGAAAATGATGTGAATACGCTGACCCTGACGGAAAAATGGTTCGGGAGCGGGCAGGGGCTGGATAATTTCTTAACCATCACGGTTGGCCGCGGTATCGGTCTTGGGATCGTGCTGAATGGTCAGTTTTACCGCGGACAGGGCGGCGGTGCAGGCGAGCTGGGTCATACAGTTGTTGATCCGAACGGTCCTGCCTGCGGCTGCGGTAAGCGAGGCTGCCTGGAAGCTTATATCGGAGACCCCGGACTGATAAGGATCGCCAACGAAGCCTATGAACGGAACGAGATCCCTGTCCGTCTCAAACGGGTAGAAGAATTGCTGGCCCTGGCAGATGCGCGTAATTCAAGCGCATTGAAAATATATTCGGACGCAGGGCAGATACTGGGGCAAATGATTGCGAATGTGATCAATCTTTTTAACCCTCAGCGCATCATTATCGGCGGGGAAGGTACTCGGGCTGGCGAATATTTATTCAGCTCGATGCGTACGGCCGTCCGGCAAAATACAATGCCGGGTTTATATAAAGAAAACATCGTCCAGGTTGATCCCTGGGGTGATGATGCCTGGGCTCGCGGTGCTGCGGGATTCGTGCTTCACAAGTTATTTGAATCACCCATGCGCAGCGAGTAAGAAAGGGCCGTCATGAGGCCAAATTTTTTTGCCCAAAGTTATTTTAGTCACGAAAATAAGGAGAGATAAATAAAAATACTTCGACCACCTGAAAGACAATTATTTCCCGCTTCCAATTTTATTCAAGGAGAAAATGATGAAATCTAGAAATTTGTTATTAACCCTGATAAGTTTACTGATCGCCGGCTCGATGCTGCTTTCAGCCTGTGCCCCGGCAGCGACTGCTGAACCTGTTCAGCCAGCCACAGAAGTTCCTGCCACCGCAGTCCCGGCCACTGAAGTTCCTCCCACAGCTGCCCCCACTGCTGCACCGATCACCCTTCGCTACTGGCACACCATGAGCGACCCCGAAACTGCACAGCTTCAAAAAGTGATTGATGCATTCCAGGCTGCAAATCCCGGCATTACCATCGAAGCCACCCGCTATGCTTACAATGATTTCAAGACTGCCATTCTGACAGCCATTGCCGGCGGCGACGTTCCTGATACTGCCCGCATGGATATTGCCTGGGTTTCTGAATTTGCCAGCCAGGGTGCTTTGATGCAGCTGGACGGCTCCTTTGCCGATTTCGAAAAAATTGCCGCAACCACCTTCCCCGGCCCATTATCCACCAATAAATACCAGGGTCATTATTACGGCCTGCCCCAGAATACCAATACCCAGGTCCTGCTATATAACAAGGATCTTTTTGACAAAGCTGGCATCACTGCTCCCCCTGCCACCATGGAAGAATTTGCTGCCGATGCCTGCAAGCTGAGCGATAAAGCCAAGAAGACCTATGGTTATGCTGAAGGCGGCACGTACTTCTGGGCTCCTGCTCCTGTCTTCTACGCCATGGGCGGTAAGGTTGTTGATGAAAATATCACCACCGCAACCGGTTTCGTCAATGGACCAGAGAGCGTTGCTGCTTTTACCATGCTTAAAGACCTGTATGACAAGGGCTGTATGTCTCCCAACCTGCTCGGCGGCGGTATTGCGACCGATGCCGGACACGCTACCGGCGTATATGCCATGATCATTGACGGCCCATGGATGGTAGATATTTATAAGGGCAACTATCCCGATTTCAAAGTCAATTTTGCCCCGATCCCTGCCGGTCCTAACGGTACCAGTTCTGTAGTAGGCGGCGAAGATGTCGTCATCCTGGATGGTTCCAAGAATAAAGAAGCTGCTCAATTGTGGGTATCTTACCTGATGTCAACCGACGTTCAGAAGACCATGGCCGAAGTGGGTGTTATGCCTACCATCGCCAGCCTCGCCGGTGATCCTGCCATGCCTGCTCATTTCGGTGTGTTCATGGAACAGCTCAAAACCGCCCAGGCCCGCGTCCCGAGCCCAAAATGGGGCGATATGGATACTGCCATCAACAATGCTTACCAGCGTATGCTCAAGGGTGATCAGACCGTACAGGCCGCACTCGATCAGGCTGCTGATGAGATCAATGCTCTGCTCAAGTAATTTTTGGTAGATTAGTATCAGCGGCTGGCGGGTGACAGACTCACCAGCCGCTGATAAAATCCTCAGGTCGAAGATGACTAAAAAAGATCGGTGCATCCCTTTTCAAAAGCCGGAGGATGATCTGTGAACCAAAGCCGAACACGTAATCAAATTATCCCTGCCATTATTTTTTTATTACCCGGCCTGGTCCTGTTTGTTCTATTTTTTTTGGGACCATTGCTGTACTCTTTTCGTATTAGTTTCTATCACTGGAACTTTGCACATAATGAGCGTTCCACCTGGGTGGGTTTACAGAACTATATTGATCAACTGAAGAACCCAATATTCCAGCGGGCTGTCCTGAATACATTTTCTTACACTCTAATTACCGTTTCGGTCAAGCTAGCGCTTGGTTTTATCGCCGCTGTTTTGCTTAATCAGAAGATTGCAGGCAGGACCTTTTTCCGTGTTTCGTATTATTTACCGGTCATAACCAGCTGGGTTATTGTTTCATTGCTCTTTACATATTTGTTCAGCGGGCAGGGCGGTCTCGTCAATTACTTCCTGGTCGATATTTTGCATGTAGTGGACCATGATGTGATGTGGCTGGCCGACGGTATTCTTGCCCTGGTACCGGTGGTGCTGGTGGATATCTGGAAGGGGGTTGGCTGGACCGCGGTTATTTTCCTGGCCGGTTTGCAGTCCATCCCGGTGGAAATGAATGAGGCTGCTTCGGTGGATGGCGCAAACCGCTGGCAGCAGCTGTGGTTCATCACCATCCCCATGATGCGGGCAACCTTTGTCTTCCTGCTGGTGGTATTGCTGCTGGGCGGTTTGAACGCCTATGTTCCCTTCCAGCTGATCACGCACGGCGGCAACCCGATGGATCAGGCGCATTCGATCCTGACCCTGATGGTCAGGGCTACTTTCTCCCGGCTGGATTTTGGTTCCGGGGCCGCCATCAGCTATACCCTGACTATTTTTGTTTTCTTCCTGAGCGTGATACAGCTCAAGCTGCTGCGAAAACCGGAGGGAGAATAACATGAAGCGTGCCAATTATTCAACCAAAATTATTTCTTACCTGATTTTGCTGTCAGGCCTTGGGGTGGTGATAGTCCCCATATGGTACATGGTTTCAACTGCTTTTAAACCGCAAACCATGATCTTTGAAATGCCCCCGCAGATCTGGCCCAATCCATCCACATATAATAATTTTATCAAGGCAGTCACTACCGACAAATTTGGGCTGTATTTTATGAACAGTGCCCGAGTTGCCCTGGTCAGCACGGTGCTGACAGTTTTGATCAGTTCCATGCTGGCATTTGCATTTGCCAAGTTGAAATTTCCGGGCAAGGAGAAGATTTTTTATATTTTCCTGCTGGGAATGATGGTTCCGCCGGTCATATTGATCATTCCGCAATTTATCACTGCTCACTGGTTAAACCTTTACAACAATTTGTGGGGTTTGGTCCTGGTTTATGTCACAATGAACCTATCGATGCAGACATTTTTACTGCGCGGCGTATTTGAAAATGTGCCGGTTGATATTGAAGAAGCAGCCCTGATTGACGGCGGGAACCCCTGGACGATCTTCTGGCTGATCGATCTGCCGCTTTCAGGTCCGGGGCTGGCGGTGGTGGTGATCAATTCTTTCCTGTATTCCTGGGAAGAATATTCCTGGGCAAATGTCAATATCGGAGATTCGATCCATCGAACTTTACCGATCGGCATCGCTTTGTTCCAGAGTGAACACCTGACGGAATGGGGGCAGGTGTTTGCTGCTTCATTAATCGCCATTGTTCCGGTTCTGATCATCTTTATTATTTTCCAGCGTTATTTCGTACAGGGTATTTCCACCACAGGCATAAAGGGATAACATGTTCATTAATTCAATCACTCCATCCAAAGCTTTTTTCAGACCTGGCGAGACTATTGAGTTTCTCCTGGATATTTCTTCTGACAGGGCTGAAGATGTTTATCTGGATCTTGTGATCCGGCATCTTGACGAAAAACTGTTTTCCAGCCGTAAACATGTCGTATTGAAAGGATCCCGGCAGCTGGAAACCTTGCATTGGCAGGCCCCGGCTGATAAAGCCGGATATTTTGCTCTCGTAAATCTAGTTGACGGCCATGGTGTATGCCAGGCGTCAGGCAATACCGCTTTCGATGTCCTGGAAAAGTGGACAGACTACCCCCGTTATGGTTTTATGACCGATTTTTCCAGGAACAGGCTGGATGCAGAAAAGACATTGTCCGGGCTGGTTCGTTTTCACATCAATGGTCTGCAGTTTTATGACTGGCAGTACAGGCATGATGTGCTGCTGGCGCCTGCTACAGATTATATAGACCCGCTCGGGCGGGAAATGTCACTGGATACGATCTCCAGCCTGGTCAGCACGGCTGCTGGACTGGGCATGGCGTCTACTGCTTACCTGGCAGTTTATGCGGCATCAGCCCGTTATTGGCGTGAGCACCCTGAATCAGCGCTATATGACGAAACAGGTAAGGCGATTCCTTTCGGGGAAGATTTCCTGGGATTGATGAACCCTGCTCCGGGCAGTGCCTGGCGGGAGCATCTCCTGCAGGAGTGTGCAAAATTACTGGAAGCCATTCCATTCTCAGGCTTGCAGATCGATCAGTACGGTTAGCCGAGGCAGGTGTGGGACGCACAGGGAAAACCGGTTGACCTTCCTGCTGCATTTTTACAATTTATCAAGGCTGCCAGAACAGCTCATCCTGAAAAGACACTGATATTCAATGCGGTCAGTAATTGGCCGATCGAGACCCTGGCAGCTGCTCCGCTGGATTTGGTTTATATAGAGATATGGCCGCCGGACGGACGTTATACTGATGCCGCGCGGATTGTAATGAATGCGGTCAAATTATCCGGCGGGAAGCCGGTTGTGATCGCTGTCTACATCCCGACAGACCGTCCGGCGAACGTGATGCAGATGAATGCGCTTGTCGCTGCCTGCGGCGGAACACGGATCGAGCTCGGTGAAGATGACCGGCTCCTGACTGATCCCTATTTTCCGAAACACCAGTTGATACCGGCTGCGCTCCATCAACAAATGTCCGGACATTATGATTACCTTGTCCGGTACGGTGAATGGTTACAGGGATATAATCACACGTCTGCTGAGCATTCAGCCTGGGCAGATGGTATACTCTCCCCCGATTTCCTTCATATTAAAGGAGATGTATGGTCAGCAGTCAGGAAGCACGACAGGTTTACAACGATCAGCCTGGTAAATTTCAATGGACTGGCGTCTGACACACGCTGGGACGAAGAACACCCGGCTCCAGCTGCACTTACAGAGTTGTCAATTCGTGTTACAGCAGGAAATAAACCTTCAAAGATCGTTTGGGCCAGCCCGGAACAAAAAGAAGAAGGACCAATCTCAATTAATTTTGAATATATCAACCATGAAGTTATTTTCACTATTCCATTCATTCAGCTCTCCGGGGTAATAATTATCCATGACTGACCTTTTTCAAAAAAGTATCGACATTATCCTGGCAAGTCAATCGCCCAACGGGTCATTTATCGCCAGTCCGAATTTTCCTACCTACCATTTTTGCTGGTTCCGTGATGCTTCATTCGTGGCATATTCAATGGACCTGGTCGGGGAGCATGAAAGCTCAAGCCGTTTTCATGCCTGGGCATCCGAACAGATCAATAACCGGCAGGATCTTGTAACAGCAAGTATCTCAAAAGCCAGGACAGGAAAGAAACTCGAACCGGATGAGATTTTGCACACCAGGTACAGGCTGGACGGACAGCCCGATGAGGCTGGTGACTGGCCGAATTTCCAGCTGGATGGGTTTGGTACCTGGCTGTGGTCGCTGCAGGAATACTGCCGGCTGAGCAGGCAGCCTTTGCCGGAGGCCTGGGGAAAAGCCGCCGACCTGGTGGCTGCATACCTGGTTGAATTATGGGCGGTTCCCTGTTCTGATTGCTGGGAAGAATTTCCGGATCATGTGCATCCTCATACCCAGGCAGCTATTTATGGCGGTCTGAAAGCTCACCAGGTATTAAGAGGTGTTGATCATTCAAATATACTGGGCAGTATAAAAACGACCCTGGAAAAGAATGCAGAAGAATACGGTTATTTTGTAAAATTTCCCGGCTCACCGGTGGTGGACGCAAGCCTGCTGGGTCTTTCGGTTCCCTATGGCATCTTTGCCCCGGATGATGCCCGCATGTTAAAAACAGTTGAAATTATTGAACAAACCATTTTGAAAAACGGCGGGCTGCACCGGTATGCAGGCGATACTTACTTTGGCGGTGGTGCCTGGGTTATCCTGAGCGCATGGCTGGCATGGTATTATCTTGAACTGGCCAGGATCAATCCTGAACTGGCTGACGATGCCTATGGCAAAGCCGAAAATCTGAAAGTCTGGATCGAAGCCCGGGCCGGAACAGGTGAAAAAGAAGGCTGGCTGCCGGAACAGGTGCCCCAGGATTTGAACTCTCCCGCCCATTACCCGGAATGGGTGGCCCGCTGGGGTGAAATTGCCGACCCGCTGCTCTGGTCGCAGGCAAAGTACATCATTTTTGAAAACTTAATGCGCTGAAAAAATTAAAAGGGCTGCCGAAAAGGCGGCCCTTTTTTCAAAGATGGATCTCTATGTTAAAATGACCTTATGGATATAAAAATTGTATTTATGGGTTCACCCGATTTTGCTGTCCCGGCTCTTCACCTGCTGGCCGGGGGGTATTCTGTCTGCGGGGTGGTTACACAGCCCGATCGGCCTTCCGGGCGCGGGATG
>CAZBRI010000063.1:0-10510 GCA_964494055.1 uncultured Anaerolinea sp. | reverse complement strand
GGATCAACGTATCTTACTGACTGTGGTGCTATCCCGCCATGATAATAAAAACGCGAATTATATTGTGCCATTACAACTCCGCCAAATCCTGCCAGGCGGTTGATATCACTCAACGCTGCTTCTCCGATAGCCAGATACCAATCTGTATTCCGCTTATTATCATACAAGGCTTTAATAGTGCCAGGATAGATATCTGTCAACTTAAATAATTCATCCAGCATGGCATGTTCAGTATTATAGTCAACCTGGTTAGGGATAATACCCAGCGCCATGACTTCTGTTTGGGTCACAATCGGTTTGTTCTCGCTGTCAAAAATCTCACCGCGGGAAGGGGCTAAGAAATCCATTTTAAGCTGATTTCCTCCCTTCAAATCCGGCAGTACAAGTCCATCATTCCATACAATTCGCCAGTAACCATTTTCCAGGATTAAATTAACCTGGTAATCTCTTTGAATGTCTCCGGCAAGCAGAGTCTTAAAATCAACATGAAAATTAATCTCTGCAGTAGAAGCAGTGACGGAACCCGGAGTGATGGAATAATTCAGCTCGGTAAGTGTTAAAGAATCCATTGCATCCATATAACGCTTTGAAAAATCTTCCAGGGAAATATCTGCCTGATTCTTTTTTGTGATCAAAGGATAAATGGCCGGGTAATCATCTTTCTTCCAACCGGCCAGGAATTTATTGACAATCGATTCCGGGTCAGGGCTTAGCGTGACAAACACTTGAGGGTCTGGAAGAGTAGGAGTAATAACGATTGTTGCAGCAGCAACCGGTGTTTGACCCGAACTCTGACTGGAACAGGCACCCATCAATAAGAATAAAAAACTAAAAAATAATAAACGAAACACCTTCATATACTTCACCTTGTAATTATTGCTTCTCTTGCAAGAAAATATGAGATACCGGGCATTGATAGCTGAGGGTAACCTGGCAGCTTTCTTCTATGTTTGAAACCGGAAAAACATTTTCCTTCTTAAGCAAACTGCTTAAACTGCAAAGAGGTAATCCCATCACTGATGCGTAACAGCCGGACATCTTTTCAACAGGCTGGAAATTGGGGTTTTGTATTCCATATGCACCAGCTTTATCCATGGGATCACCGGATTGAATATATCGATCGATCTCATCATCAGAATAATTTCTCATTGGCACATTGGTACTAACAACATCGGAATATAGATATTGATCCGACGATCTAATAACTGCAATTCCTGTAAAAACCTGGTGGGTAACACCTCGCAGCCGCACTAACATATTTCGTGCATCTGCCTGGTTCTCCGGTTTTCCCAGAATATCACCATCAATCACAACAATCGTATCAGAACCGATAATTAATTGATCATCCCCGGCCCTAGGTATTACTGCCAGAGCCTTTTGCCCTGCAAGCCGGCGGACATATTCTGGCGGGGTTTCACCTGGAATAAGAGACTCATCAATATTGGATGCCAGCTGTTGAAAATTCCAGCCATTCAATGCAAGAAGCTGCTTTCTTCTAGGTGAATTTGATGCCAGGATAATGGATGCAGGATTATTCATAACGTGTGGATATTGATTCTAACACAACCACTGTCTCCCTTATCTCTTTTTTATCAATGTTACCGGGAGTAATTCTTTTTCGCCTGCCTATTAATAACAATGGAAAGCTTCAATCAGACAATCTTTTTTATTTCATCACAAAACAAAAAAGGATCAGCAATATTTTCTTTGCTGATCCCTTTACTTTAATAAAACAATATATTGTTAGATCCAGCCGCGGAGCTGCATGGCCTTCACAACGCGGTCAATAGCAACCATGTAGGCTGCATCACGCATATATACTTTTTCTTTTTCTGACATTTCCAAAACAGCGTGGAAAGCACTGGTCATTTTGGTATCGAGCTTTTCAAGTACTTCTGATTTCGTCCAGTAGAAATTCATATCATTCTGAACTGATTCAAAGTAGGAGGTTGTCACACCACCGGCATTGCACAGGAAATCCGGGATGTTGAAGATGTTATTTTTCTTGAAATAATCATCAGCTTCGGGTGTGCAGGGGCCGTTAGCGCCTTCAGCAACAATCCGGACACGGCTTGAAAGATGCTTGACAGTATCTCCGTTCACATGACCTTCGATAGCTGCGGGGATCAAAACGTCGCATTCTTTTTCAATCCATTTTTCGCCATCTTCCATCACATATCCGGCTTCCTTCGCCTTTTTCTGATCAATTGTTCCGTACTGATCAACAATTGTCAAAAGGAAGCGAGGATTAATTCCATCTTTGTGGCTGTACGTATAGGAAGTCTTATCGTTGCGATCCCAACAGGAAACACAAGCGACCTTCCCGCCCAGCATATCCACAAATCCGATCGCAGCATATTGAGCAACATTACCAAAGCCTTCGATCGCTGCAACTGATTTTGCAGGATCCATCTTCAAATGCTTCATGGCTTCACGAACGGTATAAATAACACCGTAGCCCGTAGCTTCGGTACGGCCTTCAGATCCGCCGCCGCCGAGTGGTTTTCCGGTGAAGACACCAGGGGTGTACTGACCTACCAGGCTGGAGTATTCGTCCATCATCCAACCCATCATTTGAGGAGTTGTACCAACATCCGGGGCAGGAACATCCTGGCGTGGACCAATGTTCTTCCACATATTCTGTACCCAGCCTCTGCAAAGGCGTTCTTTTTCAGGGGTGGTAATTGAGGATGGATCAACGATAATTCCACCTTTACCGCCGCCGAGAGGGATATCCGCTACTGCACATTTCCAGGTCATCCAGGTTGCAAGGGCGCGTACAGTGTCAAAGGTTTCATTCGGGTGAAAACGTATTCCGCCTTTGTTTGGACCACGAGCATCGTTATGCTGTACCCGATACCCCTGAAACACCCGTAAAGAACCATCATCCATGCGGACTGGAATGCGGAAACTGTATTCACGCATCGGCCAGCGCAGGACTTCAGCAATTTGCGGGTCCAGATTTAACAGTTTAGCCACACCATCAAACTGTTTCTGAGCCATTTCGAATGCATTGATTTGTCCAGCCATTTTTTCTCCTGTGAAAGGTTAACAGAACGATAAAAAAATATAAGCGGGCATCCGGATCGGAAGCCCGCTTTTATTAGAATGGAATGTTATCAATAAATTTCATAAGGGTTTTCACCTTTTGTAATGCCCTATAAGGTTACCTTAGTTCAAAACCAAAGTCAATATGATGGTCATCATGTATTTCATCATTAATCATCAGGTTAATTAGTGGTAATTGTCATACAAATAATACAACTCATCGGATCTTCTCTGTTGAGAATTTCTACTGATTGATGATAATATGATCACAGGATTTTTTCTGTGAAACTTTTATGAATGGAATTTCAATATTATTATCACGTTGGAGAATGAATCAAAAATGAATATGTTCGATGAACGTGCAAGTGAATGGGATTCCGATCCTTCAAAAGTGGAGAGGGCACGAATCCTTTCTAAATTGATCAGCAAAGCGTTGAACAATTCACCATTTGAAAAAGCCATGGAATATGGCTGCGGAACAGGACTGTTGAGTTTTGCCCTGAAAGATGAATTTGATTCTATTGACCTAGTTGATACATCACCGGGGATGCTGGCTGTCTTGCAATTGAAAATTGAGGCTTCAGAAATATTAAATATGCATCCATACCTGCTGGATTTACTCGCAAAGAAGGATATACCGGCTCACTATGGCATTATTTATTCTCTGTTAACCTTGCATCATATCCCACAGACTCAACAGATCATGCAAAAATTTTATGATATTCTCCAACCAGGCGGCATGCTGTGTATCTCTGATCTTGATACAGAAGACGGCACATTTCACCCTGCGGATACAAAAGATATTCACTTTGGATTTGACCGTAATGAGTTGTCTGATATCGCAAAAAAAGCAGGTTTCGAGAAAATTACATTTTGCAATGCAATGAATATCACAAAAATGGCCGCCGGAATGGAAAAAACTTTCCCATTATTCATGATGACTGCCAGGAAACCGTTATAAGAGATTTGTAATAATCAAACATATATAAATTTTTCAACCAAGGTAAGTAGTAAAATTAGCCATCAAATTCTATCTTTTAAGAATGTTGATACCTGCTAAGTGTAAAATAATTTATCTCACAGGAGATTTTAAGAAATGACAGAAACTTTTGATGTAGTTGTGATCGGTGCTGGACCCGGCGGTTATGTAGCAGCGATTCGGGCGGCTCAGCTTGGACAAAAAACCGCCATTATTGACAGGCAATGGCTGGGTGGTGTCTGCCTGAATGTCGGGTGCATCCCTTCCAAAGCTTTACTGCGCAATGCGGAAGTTGCCCATATTCTGCGTGAACGCAGCAAAGAATTTGGATTCTCATTTGATAACCTTGTGCTGGATTTTAGTGTTGCTGCCAAACGTTCCAAGCAGGTATCGGACCGCCTTGTAAAAGGGGTTGGTTTCCTGATGAAGAAAAATAATATTTCTGTTTTTATGGGTAATGCCAAACTAACCGGAAAAAACAAATTGTCGGTTTCTGATAAAGAAGGAAATATTTCTGAGATTGAGGCTAAAAATATTATTGTTGCAACAGGTGCTTCATCAGCAGTTCCCGGAGCCTGGAAAGTCGATGGTGAAAAAGTCGTCACTTATTCAGAAGCCATTCTGCAGGAAAAACTGCCAAAATCAGTTGTTGTGATCGGATCCGGCGCCATCGGAGTGGAATTTTCTACCATTTGGAATTCATACGGGGTTGAAGTCACCATTGTTGAAATGCTGCCTAGAATCGTCCCCCTGGAAGATATTGAAGTCAGCACTGAGCTGGAAAAGGCTTTCAAGAAACGCGGCATCAAAATCCTGGTGGATCATAAAGTTGAATCTGTTGAGACAACGGCAGCCGGTGTTCGTGTGACCGTTTCTTCTGGAAACGAAACCAAAATCTTGGAAGCAGAACAGGCGCTTGTTGCGATCGGTTTCAGGCCCAATTCAAAAGGTCTTGGGCTGGAGGAATTAGGTGTCAAAATAAGTGATCGAGGCTTTATCGAGATCGATGAGAAAATGTCCACAAATATTCCAGGCATATGGGCCATTGGGGATGTGACCGGCAAGTTGATGCTGGCCCATGTAGGCTCGGCGATGGGAATTGTTTGCGCTGAACACATCGCCGGTCATGAAACAGTACAGCTCGATTATGAAATGATGCCTCGCGCAACATACTGCCAACCGCAGATTGCCTCCTTTGGTTTGACTGAGGCGCAGGCTAAGGAACGTGGTTACAGCCTTAAAATAAGTAAATTCCCATTCCAGGCAAATGGCAAAGCACTTGGTCTTGGTGATTATGCAGGTTGGATAAAACTTGTTGTCGATGAAAAGTATGGCGAGATTTTAGGCGCACACATGATAGGACCTGAAGTAACAGAACTACTCCCCGAACTGACACTCGCACACATGATGGAATTGACCCCCGAAGAAATCGCCAGAAATGTGCATGCACACCCAACCATCTCCGAAGCAATCATGGAGGCTGCTCACGGGGCGGTCGGCTCTCCAATCCATATTTGAAAATAGGAAGAATATAAAAACAGCCTGTGTTGAGCAGGCTGTTTTTATATTCTTATTTAAACAGTTTGCACCGGGGGGAGGACCCGGTGCAAACATTCGCCAAAGGAGGAGACAGATTGGGCAACTGATTGCCTTTTGTCAATGACAATAATATCACCTTGTACATTTAATCACAAAGGATTTTGTCACCTTCTCCTAGTGACAATATTCACAATATATCGTCTGTTTATTCAACAAAAAAAGGTAGTTTACCAGCGGTTTGCACAGAATAATTTACTTTAGATCATCCAAAAAACTGTAAGGACCAGACGATTGCTTTACAGGTTTTTGGGATTTTTTCTTCAATTCAATCCGTTTGCTTTCAAGTTCAGTATTGAACTTCATCCAATCATCCAAAAATAATATGAAATGCGGTGTGTCATCGTAAAAAAAGAACCGGGAAAAAAACATCCTGAGTACAAAACGCGGCATGGGATACGAATTGAGGTGAACAACGACACATGTTTTACCGGCAAGTGGCTCAAGCGTATCCCTGTACCAGGCAGATATACTTTTTGGCGGGATGAGCTTAAATATCTGGGAGGAAACCGAATTTTCGACCCGTTTCAATGATATATTCATGCGAAAAAATGGGGTGGCGATCATCAGATGATCATCAAACAATGTTACATACGCCATTTTTCTGGTGATCAGTAAATAGATGGTGAAGAGCAGGCAAAATAATGCAGCACCTAGATATACCAAACCATCGAAAAAAGGTAAGACAGGGAAAATATTTTCGCCAGGCTTTTTAAAATAATATTCAGTCCCCCACAAAACACCTACATTTAAAACCATAAAGAAGGTCAAAAGTAAGGTCATTGGCCAATACCGGTCGAGCATATATTGATAAAAAAACAGGCGGTATTTTTTCCCTTGAGCAGACATATTACTCTTCCTCTGCCGATGAACGGCTCAGAGCTGGTCCATTCGGGCCGGATTGGCCAGTCATCTGTTCACTCAGCCTCGCAATTGCCCGCTCAAGATGCTCTCCACGGAGACTAAATGTAATGTCACCGCGGGTTTTTTCAATAATGCTGCGGGCTATATCCGTCTGTCTTCTTAACCCATTTGTTATGGCATCCGGATAATCCATTGTCACCAAAACTGCATAAATATCGTCCATCTGAGTCAGCAAACGTTCAGCCTCGGATGAATAACCATGGCGCAGAATATCCAGGCATCGCCGGCGTAATTCGCCAACAACCTCAGATAGGCCATTCAGATAAGTATTAAATTCCACACCAAGGTCAGCAGGGCTAATAAGTGGTTTATTTTTTATCAAGGCACAGGTAATATTAGCTTCTACAAATTCCTTTAATGCATCCTGTGTGTATCCTGCATAATAAAAATCTGGAAATTCAGATACCGCCGACCTGAGTGAATCGGCCATTTTTTTAGCTTCATCAAGCTGTGCCAGCATGGCTTCATCATCATCCCTGTGAACGGCCCGGATGGCCTGTGAGCAAAAACGCGTCAGTGCCCTGGCCTGGGTTAATGCCTTGTCTCGGGCGGCCGTACGGGCATCAAATTGAGTTCTGATCTGGTCTGAAATTAAATCAAGCAAATCCATCAGCTTTCACCTTCTTCCGGTACAGGATTGCCATCAATCCCCTGCTGAAACGGTTTGAACAGATGATCTGCAAGGGATGAACGCGGCAAGGAAATTTCTCCGAATGCCGCCTCGTAACGGGACAGGTTTTCCGATAAAGCCCGAAATAATAGTTTTGCACTGAGCGGTGACATCAATATGCGTGCACCAACTTTTGCGCGTGTTTCACCCGGGAGGAGATGCGCAAAATCGAACACCAGGTCTGCGGGTGAATGTGCGATCCTGACAAGGTTGGCGTAAACCGGTTGAATATTTTCGGGAACTTCTAGAGTAGTTTGTGGACGTGCGGGGGGAACAGCCATTTATTCATCCTTTAATTATTCAGCCCCCAGCAGACAAGGTTTCTACCGGGGGCTGAGACTTTAGAATGGTATATCTTCGTCCGGTGCACCTGTGAAGGATGGACCGGCAAAATCATTACTTCCACCGCCGCTGTCACCTTCAGAACGGGAGGATAAAAAGCGGACAGTGTTTGCATATACTTCAAAGGAGGCCCTTGGGGTGCCATCCTGGGTATTCCAAATCCGGGGACCGCCGGTTGCATTATCTGCTTTCAAACGGCCTTCTACAAGTACTTTACTGCCTTTTTTTACATATTGATTACATGTTTCAGCCTGTTTTCCCCAGGTTTCAACGCGGAACCAAATTGTCTCTTTGACAGTTTCACCATTGTTGGATGTGTATTGCCGGTTTGTTGCAACATTAAACGTCGTCACCGGCTGCCCTGCAGGGGTGTATCTCATTTCAGGGTCCTTACCAACATTTCCAACAAGAATCAATGTCTGGTACATATCTTCTACCTCCAAAATTATTTTTCTAGTACCGCCGCAATACGACGGGGACAAAGGATCAGGTACCTCAATTTTACACCAGAGATGTACTTTTTCGTATTCTTACTTTCCTAACGCAAATGTAGACCAGATTAATTTTACCCGGGATCCATATTCTATATTTTTGGGCCGATAATTATTATCTGCAAATTCTTTATCTAATAATATTCTAATCATAGAAATTTAAAGGTAAATTATAATAAAAATAATAGACATTAATGGTCTAATTTATTCATAGTAATTATTCATTATAAGGAGTAAAAATGGTACTAGAAGATTTATTAAATTCATTTGAAGGTAATCAAAGCGGTAAATCTGCAGGTAATGGGAATGGCGCTGTTGCTGACCTGTTAGGAGGCCTTTTGGGTTCTCAAACTTCCGGACAGGGTAATGCCATGGCTCAATTATTAGGCGGAGTTCTGGCAAGCTCTGGTAATGGCCAATCAAACAATCAGGACGCCCTGCTGGGGAATGCCTTAGGCATGCTGGAAGGCTTAATGGGGACAGGGGCTGTAAAGAATAATTCCAATATCAACGCGTCAGCCGCAGTTAGTGTCAATGATCCAACCATGGCATTACTTACACCGCTGGTTGATGCATTAGCCGTAAAAATGAAGATATCTCCGCAAATTGCGATGATGGTTGTTTCCTTTGCTGTGCACCAGTTATTATCAAGTCACCCTTCGGCCGGTAATAAAGGTATGCTAGATATGGGCAGCCTTCAACAGCAATTGACTACTGGTCAGGGTGTGAACCATGATTACCTGCATTCATCCGGGCTGGTAAACCAATTGTCAAAACAAACCGGCATTGACCCGGATATGGCGGCGAAAAGTCTTAAATTTATTTTTGATACATTGGGTAAATAAATTTATTTTTATATTCACGGCCGATGAAGTTATGGTTGCTGAATTATGCGGCAAATTGTTTCTTATATTATGCGATAATTGAATTTACAAATCTGCCAATGAATATTGATCAGCCTTATAGTTTTATCTTCTTAAGTACAAATAAATTTAAAAAAGCCGGGATGATCAATATGATCATCCCGGCTTTTTCTAGGTTTTATTATTACTTATTTTCCAAGCAAAGAGACAGGAATATTACCGCCGTTATCAGCGATTTTTTGTAAGACAGTTTTGTGAAGCCAGACATTCATCCTGGCGGAATCTGCCATAAAATCGGCAGGACAGCCCAATTCTTCGGCGAGTTCTTTCCGGGCAGCAAAGCTGCTGTCAATATCAAGAAGTTTGAGCATATCCACGATAGACACTTTCCAATCGAGTTCTGGTCTTGCCTTTGCCAGGCCATCGAGTTTTTTGAGGACATCCACAACTGCTATTGCAGCTGGAGCTTTATAGCTCTCTGCTTCTGGTCTTGAGCCATAAACCATCGGGGGATTATCAGGCGATGCTGGTTTTGCAGCAGGTGCAGGGGCAGGAACTGGTGAGGCTGCAGGTGCATGTGCGGCAACATCTGGTTTAGCGGCAGATGATGGGGCTGGTACGGCTGGAGCTGCAACAACCGGTTTTTCAATTCCCAGTTTTTGAAGTATTGTGTGAAAAATATTCATTTATAGCCATCCTGTATGATTAAAATAATTCGGATAAAACTTACCAATTAATTACGCTTTATTATAACAAATAATACTATTCGAATTCAACATATTCATAAAAACGGACAAGGTTCAAACCCCTGTCCGTTTTTATTGCAGCAATATTAATTTTTATCAATTTTTGTTACATCAATTTTTTAGTCTTGAAAATACGATCTCGGCTATATCCTGGACTTCAATCATGCCTGTATCAGCTTTTGACGCATCGGTCATCATGGATAAGCAGAATGGGCAGGCGACAGCAATTGAAGCAGCACCGGTATCTTTTGCCTGCAGGAACCTGGCATTGTTAATCCTTTCACTACCAGGTTCCTCTTCCTTCCACATTTGAGAACCGCCTGCCCCGCAGCAGAAAGAATTGGAAGAATTCTTTGTCATTTCCACATTATTTAATCCGCTCAGCTGAAGGGTTTTTCTCGGATCATCTATCACCTGGTTATGCCGGGAAAGGTAACAGGGGTCATGATAGGTCACCGAGTTATTTTCCAGGTTATCTTTCAATTGAAGCCTGCCGGCACCAATCAATTCATTAATCAATTGAGTATGGTGAATAATCTCATAATTCCCGCCAAAAGCAGGATATTCATTTTTAATCGTATGCAAACAATGCGGGCAGGTCGTCACCATCCTTTTTGGTTTGACCTCGTTCAACAATTCGACATTTCCCTGTGCCAGACCAAAGAATATATCTTCCCGGCCAGCTCTTCGTGCAGAATCACCGGTACAAGATTCGTTTTTTCCCAGCACTGCATAATTCACACCAGCTGCGCTGAGTAATCCGGCGAAAGCACCGGCTGTTTTCTGCGCCCTGACATCCGTGGCTGGCGCACAACCCACCCACCATAGAATATCCGGTTCCGGGTTCTGCT
>CAZBRI010000062.1:0-10544 GCA_964494055.1 uncultured Anaerolinea sp. | reverse complement strand
GAATAAAACTCAGAGCGGGATAAATCTACACCATCCTGATAGGAACTTTCCCCAACATTGATGCTCTATGGGATGACAGTGATGGCATGTTTTTCTATGATCCCGGCCGGCAGGTCGCAGGTGCTGTCTGTAACGATTCGAATGTTCATGATTGTTTTGATAAATTCTCAAGTGTTTTTCTGATGTAGTGCAGAAAAAGTGTAATTATTAAATGTTATCACATATCGCGAGCCAGGTAACCATCGCATCTGCCATTTTATGATCACCGCAGCAGTCAGGCATATTTGATGGTCAATATTTTTTAGGATTGCTGCTGGTTTTAAGTATATTTTTTTTAGCATTGCAACTGGTCTAATTTTGGTCAAGTTTACCTGATTTTAGCCGCAAAATAAAGTTAATAAACCGATAAAAAATGATCACTTGAAAAAGTCTAAAAAAATATTCTCAATAATGTTATTAATTGAATTTCACTACTAAATAAAACAGAACACTTTATAAAAAATATTTTAACCAAAATTAATGATCAAAATCAGGTTTGAATTAAAAAAATAAAATTTTCGAATAGATTATTTTTAAATTTTTGGAATTGCAGTTTCTTGAACCAAATTCCATCCAACGTGCAGAAAAAATATATGAAAAAGCGTATAATATTCAGAAAGGTAATTTACCCATGGATCACACCAGTTCCCTTGAATCTACATTGAAAGAGATTGTGCAGCAAATGCTCAAAGCTGGTCAGCCATTGAAAATTATTTTATTTGGTTCACAGGCACGCGGAGAAGCAACATCAGAAAGCGATTACGATCTTTTAGTCATTGAAAATTCTGAACTGCCTCGTTATCGCCGTTCTGCTCCATATCGACGTGCTTTACGGTATATAGGTCGCCCAAAAGATATTCTGGTATGGACGCCACTCGAAATAGAAGAATGGAAAAATGTCCAAAACGCTTTTATTACAACAGCAATGCGTGAAGGACAAATATTATATGAAAGATAACAGAGATCTTTCAAAAGGATGGTTGGAAAAAGCACGAAGTGATTTATATGCTTCTGAACAATTATTAGCGGGGACCGGACCTTACGATTCTGCCTGCTTTCATGCCCAACAAGCAATTGAAAAGGCACTCAAAGCTCTTTTGGCTCTTTATGGCCAGAATATTCCTCGAACGCATGACCTGGAAGAACTTCAGCGAACCTGCGTTCATTTACACCCAATATCAGAACTTCAATCATTAGATCTTTCGGAAGCAACGGATTACGCTGTTCAGCTGCGGTATGATATAGAATTTTGGCCAGAACAAGAAACTGCGCTTCAAGCTTATCACCTTGCTGAGAGGGTTGTTGAAATAATTACAGATATTCTAAATTAGTTGTTGACCAAATGAATACTAAATAAGCGAATGAAATAGCCAGCAAAATACACTTTTTACTTTTTTATGAATAAAGATTGATAAACCTGCCTGCAGGGCAGTTCGGTATTGACAGACTAAATTTATTATAATAAAATAGCTTAATCTTGTGCAACAAGTTGATGCTTGTGGAACAAGTTTTCGGAGTATTTACAAATAACAGCTTATTATTGTTCATAGAACTTCCTACGAAATTCAAGGTTGTGAAAATGCCGAACGCGAAGATCACCAGCAATTCAACAGAAAAAATACCGGCCCATGTGCCTGTATATAATATGTTGTATGCGAGCATTATCAACGGCATTTACAAAGAAGGTGATCAGCTCCCGAGTGAGACAGTTCTTTCTGAAACATACGGGGTCAGCAGGCACACAATCCGGCTTGCGCTGGTAATACTTAATGAAGACGGCTTGATCCAAAAGAGTCAGGGGAAAGGCACAATCGTAACTTTCAAAGGTAAATCTGAGACATCTGAACAATCACAGATATTTAACCCGCTCATTCGATGCGCGAAGGAAGAGATCGAAGTAATCGATATTTCTTTTAATTATGGTCCCCCAACAGATGTTGCACAGCGCCGCCTGGGAATCACAGCCACAGAAATCGTGATGGCCAGTAATAATGTTTATTCAGTTGGCGGGAAACCTGTCGGGCACGCTTTCATCCAAATCCCTGTAAAACACATCAATAATATCAGTGTAGATCTACATTCAGAAGACGAAGTATCGACCCTGATCAATAAAACCATTTTCGAGATGGCGGCAAAGGCAAAATTAACCATCCGATTGTTATTTGCCGAAGAGAATATTACGTCATTTTTACAGATCCAACTCAACGAGCCGGTGATCTACATTGAAGAAATCCTGTTCACAGCTCGAGAAGAAGGGCTTGCCCGGTGCAAGCTGTACTTCCTGCCGGATAAGTACGACATTTCGCTCAGCATCTAATTCGTTCAAAAAGGAGAAATGAAAATGAAAGAGTATTTCAAAGTTACCACCAGAACCATCGTAGCAACCGGTATTGGGGCCGCCATTTTCATGCTTTTGTTCATGTATGTTAAGGTGCCATCTCCAATTCCAGAAACAAGCTTTCAAACTGCTTATGGCTTGAGCGCTTTCTTTGCTGCCCTGTTCGGCCCGATCGCCGGCGGCTTGATCGCATTCATCGGTCATGCCTTGAGCGATGGTATCCAATATGGTTCACCATGGTGGAGCTGGGTTATCGCCAGCGGTATATCCGGTGTGATCTTCGGGTTCAGCTTCAAACGCACAAAGGTTGAAGAGGGCGAATTCAAAGGCAAGGATATCCTGACCTTCAACGTCATTCAACTGATTGGAAATGCAGTCGCCTGGATCGTGGTTGCTCCGGTACTGGACATCCTGATCTACCAGGAATCAGCCAACCTGGTCTTTGTTCAGGGTTTTACGGCATTCGTCATGAATACCATCAGTGCAGGTGTAATCGGCACCCTGTTATTGGTCGCCTATGCCGCAACACGAACCAAAAAAGGCAGCCTGGCCAAAAGCTAGCCGCAGCTGATCACTTTCCTGCAATAAAAAATGGCCCAGACTCGCTTAGTAAAGGAAGTCTGGGCTTTTTAAAAAAGTTTTTTGAACTTGTGAGCAATACCCAGGATAAATACCGTGAATTGTTTTACAGTAAACATTCCGAATGGATGCCCAAATGACCAATAGGCAAGCAATAATAGAATTCCAAGATTTTACTTTTCAATATTACAGTCAATCTGAACCCACTTTACATAACATTAACCTGAAAATTTATCCTGGCGAAAAAATATTGATCGTCGGACCGAGCGGCAGCGGTAAAAGCACAATCGGGCACTGTCTTAACGGTTTGATCCCTTTCTCATACCGGGGAAAAATAGACGGAAGCCTAAAAATCAACGGGATAGAGACACGCGACCAGAATATATTCCAGCTTTCCAAGCAGGTTGGAACTGTTTTACAGGATGCAGACGGGCAGTTTGTAGGCCTGAGCGTTGGCGAAGATATTGCCTTTGCCCTGGAAAACGACAATATCGGCCAGGCTGAAATGCGGGAACGGGTTGAAAAAGTATCCCGAATGGTGGATATGCAATCTTGGCTGAGCTCATCACCGTTCGAACTATCAGGCGGACAAAAGCAGCGCACATCCCTGGCAGGTGTGATGATCGACAATGTAGACCTGCTTCTCTTTGATGAACCGCTCGCCAATCTGGACCCGGCAACCGGAAAAACCGCCATCGAAATCATTGACGATATACACAAAAAATCTCAAAAAACGATCGTGATCATCGAACACCGCCTGGAAGATGTACTTCACCGGGATGTGGACCGGGTGCTGGTTGTTAATGATGGAAGAATCATCGCCGATTTGAATGCTGATGAGCTTGTAGCTTCGACTATCCTGACGGAGAACGGCATCCGGGAACCGCTATATGCGACAGCACTGAAATACGCAGGCGTCAAAGTGAGTGCAGATATGCACCCCGGGCACATCACTACATTACAAACTGAACTATCCAGGGATGCGCTCAATATCTGGCATGACGCGATCAAATCGGATGACCGGCAAAATACAAACCCATCCATCCTGAAAATGGAAAATGTTTCATTCTCTTATGACGGTGTGCGGCAGATCCTTGACAATATCAATTTCGATATCCGCGAAGGGGAGATGATCTCAGTGGTCGGCAAGAATGGTGCCGGCAAATCGACCCTTTCGAAACTGCTTTGCGGGTTTGAGAAGGAAGATAAAGGTGTCATCCGTTATAAGGGAGCAGATATTAAGGATAAAACAATCAAAGAAAGAGCGGAAATCATCGGGTTGGTGATGCAAAATCCGAACCAGATGATCTCCAAGGCTTTGATTTATGATGAAGTGGCTCTGGGTCTGCGCTTGAGAAATATTTCTGAAGATCAAATCGCAGCCAGGGTAGAAAAAGTATTGAAGGTTTGCGGACTGTCACCATTCATCAATTGGCCGATCTCAGCATTGTCCTATGGACAGAAAAAACGGGTGACCATTGCTTCCATCCTGGTGCTGGACCCGAAGATCATCATGCTGGACGAACCGACAGCGGGCCAGGACTTCAGGCACTATACTGAGATCATGGAATTCCTGGTGGAGATCAATAAATTGGGTGTGACGATCATCCTGATCACCCATGATATGCATTTGATGCTGGAATATACCCCCAGGGCAATTGTGCTCGCCGGCGGAAAGAAAATTGCCGACACTGCGGCTTCAGTCGTATTGACTGATCAGAAGGTGATCGAGGAAGCCAATTTGAAGGAGACATCCTTATTCAATCTCGCGCAAATGGCGGGGATCGAAGATGGAACTCATTTCGTCCAGGGATTTATTGATTACGAGCGGAGGTTGAAAAACCGATGAACATGAAATCCAAGCTTTTTTCTTACAACTCCGTCAACACACCCATCCATAACCTTTCCGGATTGACCAAGTTAATTTGTTTTTTGTTCCTGACTTTTGCCGTCATGTTTTCCTATGATATCCGCGTGATTCTCGGTGTGATGGTTTTTTCAGTGGTCGTGCTGCGCTTGTCACGTATCCAATTTTCACAGATCCGGCTAATGGTGATCTATGTTCTGATCTTCCTGCTGACAAATGCGCTGATATCTTTTTTCTTTTCACCAGAACAAGGCGTATCAATCTATGGAACCAAACACGTGATCATCTCACTTTTCGGCCGGCTGGATCTGACGTGGGAACAGGTTTTTTACCAGGTGACCAAATTCTTCAAATATGCCTCTGTCATACCGCTGGGGATGATATTCCTTTTGACAACCAATCCGAGTGAATTTGCATCATCCCTGAACGGTATCGGTGTGCATTACAAGGCAGCCTTTGCGGTGGCACTGACCCTGCGTTATTTTCCGGATATTCAGCGCGATTATCACGATATCAGCCTGGCGCAGCAAGCGAGGGGGCTCGATCTCTCACACAAAGCAAAGTTCACAGACCGATTTAAAAATTCATTACTGATCGTGATTCCATTAATTTTTTCTTCTCTCGATCGAATCGAATTGATCAGTAATGCCATGGATCTGCGGGGATTTTCAAAAAGCAAAACCCGTACCTGGTATACCTCGCGAAAGCTGAACAGGCAGGATTACACCGCCATGGGAATTTCAATCCTGATTTTTGCGATCACTGTATTGGTATCTGTTTTTATCAATCACGGACGTTTTTATAACCCATTTATTTAGCAGGATTATTGAATTATATGAAACCAATATTAGTATTTCAAACCGATTTTACTTACAAAGAAGGCGCAGTAAGTTCCATGTACGGTGTGGTCAAAAGTGTGGACCGGGAGTTGGAAATTTTCGACGGCACACATGAAATTCCGAAATATGACATCTGGAGTGCATCCTACCGGCTGTATCAATCCATGACCTTTTGGCCGGCTGGAACGATCTTTGTTTCGGTTGTTGACCCGGGAGTTGGGACGCCGCGCCGGGCCTGTGCGGCAAAAACAACAGAAGGTTATTACGTGATCAGCCCGGATAACGGGAGCCTGACACATACCAAAGCCTGGCAGGGCATCGTGGAAGTGAGAGAAATTGACCCGTCAGTGAACAGGTTGAAAGGGAAGAACACCGAAGGAACTAGTGTATTTCACGGCCTCGACCTGTTTGGTTACTGTGCTGCCCGGCTAGCAAGCGGGATTATCAGTTATGAACAGGTAGGTCCGGTATACGATATTAATGAAATCGTGACACTGCCGATCATGGAACCTGTACTGAAAGACGGCATGGTACAGGGTATTTTTGAAATCAGCGATCCCAACTTCGGCAATCTCTGGACCAATATTCCATTGTCCATGTTTGACCAGGCAGGATTTGTATATGGTGATCACCTGAAACTGGTGATCAAACACCAGGAACAGGTCGTTTTTAATGACCGGGTGCTGTTTCACAAATCCTTTGGTTTTGCAAAAAAAGGTGAAGCCATCGTCTATAACAATGAGCTGATGAAGGTATCGCTGGCAGTCAGTCAGGGCAGCTTCAGTGAACATTACCATATGGATTTTGGCCCGGATTGGGTCGTTCAATTCCAAAAATAGGAGGCATAATGCTCACAAAAGCTGCCGAGCATGACCGGTCTGTCATCCTGGAATACTGCATGGCGGAACCGAATGTCAACCTGTTCATTCTTGGTGATATTGAGAATTATGGTTTCGGTAATAGTTTCCAGGATGTATGGTTTACAACACTGGAAGGTAATATCAGCGGGATCGCTTTACGGTATCACGATAACCTGATTGTTTACACCCGGAACCTGGATAAGCCATTTTCAGAGGTAATGGAGATCCTTAAAGAATGCAATATTCGTGTGATAAGCGGTAAGCAAAGTGTTATGAACCAAATTTTCCCCCTGGTCTCGGATAAATTTACCAAACGGGAAATGGTATTTTGCGAACTGCTTGAACCAGCGAAACTGTTGAACGACATAGAGGAAGTACAGGCAGCTTTACCAGAAAACGCCATGGAGATTGCCGAAGTATATGGTCAGATAAGCGAGTTTTCCGGTATATACGCTTCCGATGTGGATGTGCGGCAGAAACAGATCGTGAATCGGATCATTTCCAGGGAAGGGATTCATTTTTTCATCAGGCGAGATGGCAAAATTATCAGCCATGCAAATTCTGCCGGGGAAACAAGTGTCAGCGGAATGATTGGCGGCGTATTGACCCTGCCGGAATTCCGTCATCAATCATTAGCAAGCAAAGTGATCTCAGCTGTCAGCCGCGATCTTGCCAGGCGCGGCAAATCAGCCTGCCTGTTTTACGACAAACATCTATCGAGCAGTATTTTTAACCGCCTGGGTTTCCAGGTCACAAATTTTTGGACCATATTAGAGAAAGGAACGAATGAGTAATATCCTGGTTTTACAAAGTGATTTTGGTTTGGCAGATGGCGCTGTGGCAGCCATGTGCGGTGTTGCACATGAAGTTGATGCAGACCTGAAGATATACAACCTGACTCACGATATCACCCCATACAACATCTGGGAGGCCTCATACAGGCTGTATCAAACAGTTGAGTACTGGCCAAAGAATACAGTTTTTGTTTCAGTGGTTGACCCGGGGGTAGGTTCAACACGCAGAAGTGTGGTGGCATTGACGGAAAATGGCCATTATATCGTCACACCGGATAACGGCACACTTACCCACCTGAAGCGGTATGTCGGGATTACCGAGGTCCGGGAAATTGAAGAATCCAAGCATCGCCGTCAGAACACTGAACATTCCTTCACATTCCATGGGCGGGATGTGTACTCGCACACTGGGGCAAAATTAGCCGCCGGCAGAATCACCTTTGAGGAAGTCGGTGCCAGGTTCAACGTGGAAGACATACAGGAATTGGAAGTCGGCGAGGTGATCAAAACTGAAAAAAGCATCAAAGGCAGCATAGATATTCTGGATGTGCGCTTTGGCAGCTTATGGACAAATGTTTCGCGTGAGGATTTTCTTGAGCAGGGTTTCCAGTATGGAGACAGGATCGAAGTCGTCATTCGAAACGGCTCAACACTCGTTTATAACAACCGGATCGTCTATGGAAAGTCATTTGCGGATGTATATGTCAGCGAACAGCTTATTTACGTAAATTCGTTGTACCGCATGGCAGTCGCCATTAACCAGGGTAACTTTGCCAAGGCATATAGTATTGGAACAGGTATTCACTGGACCATCGAATTCAAAAAGATAGAGTGATTTAAATCAGATTGTTTGATTTCTTTTTTTATCCTAAATTACCAGTAACTGGAAAGGAAAACATGATGAGCGATCTAAGATCCCTTTTACAAATCCCGGCTTCCCGCCTGGAAGCAATCAATAACCTGATGCTGGATCCTGACAGCCGGGTAATGAATGAGATGTTTGCGATCATTGCCAAATATGGAACACCTGAAGAGATCAATCGTAAACACCGCGAAGCACGCAAAATGGAAAACCTGCTCAAACAGGTCGAGCAGAAGGCACCAGCCCACATCAAGGATTTGAAATGGCTGATCGACCAGCGCGACCGGGGTGCATTCATATCAGTGGCAGATTACCGGCATAAAGTGCTGGGCGAGGCTGCCAGGAATATGCATTTCAAGGATGAGTTTGCTGTCACGCTGGAAGTTTCTGCCTTGCAATATTTCCCGTGGGTGCGCGTTATGGCCGAACAGGCCATTTCCAATAAGACACTCATCCCCGGACGGTTCATTGCGGTGCGGAAAATGAAAGAATCAGAAGAAGACGGCGACCTGCCGGCAATCGTTGCGGCACTGGACATCATTGGCGCGTCGTTTGTTGAAACACTGGATACCAAGGGCACCGATGGTTCGAACCCGCACCTGGGCGGCCCTGCCACCATTACCGGTTACTTTGGCGGTATCGGTCAGCCAAACGACCATGCATTAATGTGGCTGGATGAATTCCTGTACTATTACACCAATTTTGGCGTTCAGCATGTGCTCAACTTTAATGCCGGTACCATTCTGCTGGGGTTCATGCTCTACAAACTCGGTGTGGATATTCAGTTCAAAATATCCGTCTTTTTTGGTTCCGACAACCCTTATCACGCGTTGTGGATCATGACCATGGCGAAGTTATACAGCAGGGATGACGGCAGCAGCCCGCTGATCGGTTTTAACTGGTCGAACTCGATCAATAACCGGACAATGGAGCTGAGTGCTGAGTTCCGTAAATCGCTCGGGTTTGAAAAAGTTGTCCGTTTTGAGCATCATATCACCGAGCCGCAAAAGAGCATTGTCATTCAGCCATACGATCGGCGGTATGAACTGGTGGAAATCGCGGATCACGTGGCCAATATTGCTGCAAAGCATGAAGGCGGCGACCCGGAAGTGGACATCACCCGGGCTCACTTATCCGATATTCTCGATTATTTCCGTGAGAAAAAAGAAGTGATCGAAAGCGGCGATTGGGAAAACCTGCAGATCAATTTCCTCGATAAAGTTGCAGCGTGCGATCACAGCGCCAGTGCGTTAACCGCAAAAGGGTTAAGTTTTATTGCAGCCAGGAACTTGCATAAATAATCAGCTTTCAAAGTTTTAAGGATTTCAAATGATTCCCACCGGAATGAATACCTACCTGCGCGAACGCCTGCCCGAGAGTACCTGGAATAAGCGCATGCTGCAGGTTGGCAGTTTATGTTTTATTGAGTTTGACTCCACGGATGTGGAGCAGCTGGCAAGTTTGAATATAACCGTTGATGCACTAGGCCCATACCGGGTTGTCTGCATGTGGCACGATACTTCTCCGCTGGAAATCGGCGGGTACCTGGTGGTTGATAACCTGGCGATGGGTAAACCATCCATGGGCGGTATCCGAATGCTGCCGGATGTAACACCCAGTGCTATTCATAACCTTGCCAGAGGCATGACACTCAAAAATGCTGCTGCCCATTTACCTTTTGGCGGCGGCAAGTCAGGCATAGTTGCCAAACAAGGGCTGACAAGTGAGGAGCATAATGAAGTACTCCGCACCTGGGCACACCTGCTTTTTCGTTACCGGGATATTTATCTGCCGGGACCGGATGTTGGCACCAATGATACCGACATGAAAACGATAGCCATTGAAAACGGGCTTGATCACGCTCTTTCCAAACCCGTTGAAATGGGAGGTAATCGAATTGACCAGCTCGGTGCAGCTGCCGGTGGAACAGTTATCGCACTCCAGGCATTGCTGGAAGAAATGCCGCGGCTAAAAGTCCTGCCGCAATTTGCCGGCCTTGTAATCCCGGAGAAACCAACCGTTCTGATACAAGGTTTTGGAGCCGTGGGGGCACATGCTGCACGAATACTCCAGGAGCGGCTGCATCAGGCAATTGTCATCGGGATCAGTGATGCGGATGGGTATTTGTTTGATGAAGCCGGACTGCCGGTTGATGAGCTTTTTGAACTCTGGCAGAAGGATGGCATCGTAACACGCCAGTTTTTCCTTTCACGGGTGGCAGCAGGAAATACCGATACCCTTAAATACTCTTCGCAGCCCAACGATCTCCTGAGGGAGAGTGCTTTCTCTCTCATCCCGGCTGCCCCGGTGGCAAATTACCTGGATATAGATCCGTCATCCAAACCCAGCATGACGGTCGGCAGCAT
>CAZBRI010000061.1:0-10718 GCA_964494055.1 uncultured Anaerolinea sp. | reverse complement strand
CCTGAGATCAGTTTATTTATGCGTTTTGCAGATTGTACGCCTATCATGTTATATGATTCTCAACTGAAGATCGTTGGAATTGTGCATGCCGGGTGGCAGGGGACAATAAAAAAAGTTGTCAGCCAGGCCGTTAAATCTATGAAAGCCAATTTTGATTCGAATCCCGAAAATATCCTGGCTGGAATTGGACCGTCGATTGGTCCTGATCATTATGAAATCGGGCAGGATGTTATAGAACATGTCAAACATGCTTTCGGTTCAAGATCCGAAGAATTATTAATTAAGAATGGTGAAAAATATCATTTTGATTTATGGAATGCCAACAAAATTAATCTTGAAGAAGCAGGTGTTACAAAAATCGAAATAGCCAGGATTTGTACCGCATGCAATTTAGATGATTGGTTTTCTCATCGGGCTGAAAAGGGAAAAACAGGCAGGTTTGGCGCCATAATAGCTCTAAATCAAGCGGCCAGTTTTTAATGATCGGGTGCTCTCAATGTTGAATAAATGCGAAATTCAAATTAAAGAAAACTATTCCAGAGTATTGGAAAATGTAAACACAGCAGTTTCAACAAGCAGCATGAGTGTTGATCAAGTTAAAATTGTAGTTGTAAGCAAAATTCATAAAATAGAAATTATTCAATCAGCCATTAATGTTGGTATACGAACATTTGGAGAAAACTACATAGAAGAAGCATTGGGTAAAATTGAACACTTTTCAAATATTCCAGATATTTCATGGCACATGATTGGACACGTACAAAGCAGGAAAGCTAATTTTGCTGCAATAAATTTTGATCTTATTCATTCAGTTGATAATAACAAGTTGGCATCCAGATTAAATCGATTTGCGATAGAAAATAATCGAAAAACAAAAATCTTAGTAGAATGCAATATTAGTGGAGAAGAATCGAAATTTGGTTATCCTGCAGCACAAAAATCCAATTGGGGGAAAATTGCTGAAGAATTTAACAAGTTATCAGATAATACTAATATTGAAATTTTAGGTTTGATGACAATGCCCCCGATTTTTTCTGACCCGGAAGAATCACGTCCGTATTTTATAAAATTACGGGAATTGCGAGATTATCTGGCGCAACAATTTCCACACATCGCTTTGAAAGAGTTATCGATGGGCACCAGTACTGATTACAAAGTTGCGGTAGCAGAAGGTGCATCTATTGTGAGAATAGGGACAGCTATTTTAGGCTCAAGATATTGAAAATATACATCACAATTTTGAAATTATTTTGAGGATTGGAGATTCTATGAATTATATTCTGGCACAGGCTATTAACATTTTTTCCAATGTATTAACCATCATTATTTTGGCACATGTCATACTCTCATATTTTATGAGCCCATATCATCCGATCCGTTCTTTTATTGACAAGCTTGTTGAACCGCTTCTTGCCCCAATTCGGAAGGTAGTTCCGCTAATCGGTTTGATGGATTTCAGCCCTGTTATATTGCTGCTATTAATTTCTTTTTTATCGGACATAGCGGTTAAATTACTTACCCGTTAAGTAATTTTTTAGTGCATTGGACCGTAAACATTCCGATAAGTAGAATATATTTCGTATATTCCCCGTATATAATCTCGGGTTTCACTGTATCGAATCACTTCCAGCTCAAGGTCAAGGTCCCCATTAGCGAGTTCCTGCCATATTTTTGCATTCCCCGGCCCGCTGTTGTAACCGGCTAATGTTGCAAACAAGTCACCATTTAAATATTTCCGGTTTGAATTTAGGTAATATGTACCCATTTTTATACTGGTATAAGGGCTGTATAAATCATCGTTTTTATAATTCTCTGGCCAACCCATTTGTTTTGCAATATTTTCACCAGTTGCTGGAATAATTTGCATTAAACCTCTTGCGCCCATTGATGAATGTACAAAACCCTCAAAAAGACTTTCCTGCCTGATAACACTTGTCACGAATAGAGGATCAAACCCGTTTTCCTGGGCTATTGGCCATACGATCTCCGAATAATATAAACCATACCTGATGTGCGTAAAATATATCGGTGCAGTTAAACTGGCCGAGTGATCATCTAAGCCAGCTTCGGTTAAAAGATCTCTTAAAACATAAATCCCGGTTCGATACAACCCGATATCCAATAAATAATTTCCGAACCTGAAAGAATCAGCCGGATTGTTGACCAGGGTGCTTCTGAGTTTTTCAAATCGAATTTTTGCCTGGTCGAACATTCCAAGGTCCCAGAATTCTTTTCCTTGTATAAAATATGAATTGTTTACCAGATTTCCCAAATCAGATAGATTTGTCTCAACTGGCAGTCCGAAAGTAATCTTTACCCAGGATGCTGCAGAATCACGTTCGCTGAGCAAATCCTTCTTAATTTCAATCGAAGTAGTACTAGTAAAAGGTTCGCGATTTTCTAGCAGATCTCTTGCCCGCATACTGTAATAGGTGTCAGGTGCAGCTTGCTGAGACTGTTCCCAGGCAGAGCTGGCATTTCCTTTATCACCTGTTGTGAAGTAAGTTTTGCCGATCCAGAGTAGTGAACGAGCACGGTCTTCTGGTGTTTTAGAAATCATTAGTGATTCTTGAAAATCTTTATTTGCACTGGAGATATTTCCAATCCGATAACGCACAATACCTGCTTGAAACCAGGCATTACTATTGGATGGATCTCCATCATACCGTACCGGGATTGATTCCCAGAGATCGGCCGCTTTTTCAAGCTGCCCATTCCTTTCATATATTCTTGCAGCCTCAAATAAATAAGTGGAAGCCAAAGGTGATCCTGGGATTTCAGAAACAAACTGCTCCAATCCGCTGGCAGCCTGTTCATAATTATCCAGATAAAGCCATTGGATTGTTGCCCTATCATCCCAGGCAGCTGTCCAGTAGCGGTTTTTTTGATAGTTCTCAATAAAAGTACTCAGGGTGTCTACCGCTGAGTTATATTCACCCATATCTCTATAAGTTTCACCAATATAATATAAAACTGTTCCATCGTTTTCCGGATTTGAACTTAAATTTCGTTGAAAAGCCTGGAGCGCAACATCGTATTGAGCTGCATAATAATCCACAAGCCCCCGGTTAAAATCATCAACTGGTTGATCTGCGTTTACAAGTCCAAGCAAAGCAGAATATGAATCATAAGACATCGGATAATTATTCACAGCATCCTGCCAACGAGCATATCCTTCTTCTGATCGTCCTAAATTTAATAATGCCCTGCCTGCATACAAATCTATCTGAGCTTTTAAATAATCATTTTTTGTTGTTGAAAATAATTCATCGTATATTTTTAAAGCCTCTTCTGAATTCTTATTAATGTTTAAGATGTTAGCCAGGTTTATTTGATTGATATTTTGATCTATTTGCTCATTAACCAGGGATGCTTTTTGATAATATTTTTCTGCTGATGACAAATCATTTGTTGATGAAAAACTATCACCCAATCTTTGAAATACATATTCATCAATGACACCCGGTTGTATAGCTATATAGTTTTGATAGGCTTCAGCAGATTCCTGGTACCTGTTTAAGCTGAAATAGATCTCACCTAATAAAAACCAGGCTTTGGAACATGCGTAAGAATTTGGATATTTATTCGTCAACTCTCTCAAGGTTTCAAGTGAATTGTTGAAATCGCCGGTGATAAATTCAACTTTCCCTTTACCCCACAATGCCGCAGATCTTACAACGTCATCATTTGTTGATGAAAACAATGAAATATATTCCTGCCTGGCAGTGTCGTAATCACCCTTCATTAACGCCTTATCACCATCATTGAGCTTTACATCAACAACTTCAGCGTCAGGTGTAACTGTCACGATAATGGGTGTTGAATTCTGTGTTGGAACAATAATTGTTGGAATTTCTGGCGTTTGAATCTGCGACAAAGTAGGAGTAATTATCCCTGTTGAATAATCAGTTTCTGACGGCTTGACAATTGTTCCATTTTCAGCAGTTTGAGTAAATACCTGATTATTTATATTGGTAACAGCCGGCAAATTACAACCTGTAACAATGATAGGGAAAATGATAACTAATAAATATTTGTGAAAATTTTTCATAAGTTTTTTATAGTTTAGTAGATAATATCTGTCAAGAACAGTAAAATAAACTTCCTGTAAATTGTTCAGGAATAGTAAAATCATTTACATTCAATATTTTGCATGATAAACTAACTTGCATGAGCGCTCTCGAACATAGAGAGCGTTATTTTTGTGATTATTAGTTGTTTCACAATATTGGATTTTATCAGAAGTGAGAAATAATATGGATGTTTTAATCAGTGGTTCTATAGCTTACGATTATTTGATGACCTTTCCCGGTTTGTTTCATGAACAAATATTACCAGAAAGGTTGAAGTCAATCAGCTTATCATTTTTAGTTGACGGGATGACCAAACAGAGAGGGGGGGTTGCGCCAAATATCGCTTATACAATGGCTTTGCTTGGTGAACATCCCAGGCTGTTTGCTACTGTTGGAGAAGACTTTGAAGATTACCGGAATTGGCTGGAAAAATTTGGGGTAAATACCATTGACGCCAGAGTGATCCCTGGTAAATTTACTGCCTCATTTTTTGCCACAACGGACAAAATAAATGCCCAGATTGCTTCCTTTTACCCCGGTGCTATGGGTGATGCATCAACTCTGTCCATCAAAGATTTAATAAAGAGACCTGACCTGGTGATTATTTCTCCTACCGATCCGGCAGCAATGAAAAAACATGCTGCAGAGTGCCGTGAACTTGGAATCGCATATTTGTATGATCCTTCACAGCAAATATTACGATTGGAAGGCGGTGAACTTGCCAGGGATATCGAAGGCGCTCATTTCTTATTTGTGAATGATTATGAATACGGGTTGGTTTCGAAAAAAACTGGTCTGAATTTGGATGAAATTCTAAAAAGGGTTGATATTCTGGTTGTTACAAAAGGTTCAGATGGAGCAGTAATTTACACTCAAAATGATGAGATTGTGATTCCCACAATTCCAGAAGAACGCGTAGTTGATCCAACAGGTGTTGGTGATGCATTCAGAGGTGGATTCTTAGCTGGACTCTCACACGGTTGGGATTTAAAAACCTGCGGGCAGCTAGGTTCTCTCGCAGCCGTTTATTGTCTCGAACAAAATGGCCCGCAAAATCATTTTTATACCGTAAATGAATTCACTGTCCGGTTTCGAAAATATTTTAATGATGATGGTAAACTCGATAACTTGTTATAATTTGATAATTATCTGAACTATTTATCCAGGAGAAAAAATGAGTAATTTTGATATAAAAGATAAAGAACTTGCCGAAGGTGGTCGAAGAAGGATTGATTGGGCAGAACGTGAAATGCCTGTCCTTAGAATGATCAAGGAGCGGTTCAAAAAAGAAAGGCCATTAGCTGGAGTTCGGGTTTCTGCATGTTTACATGTAACAACAGAAACTGCCAACCTTATGACAACATTACAGGCTGGCGGCGCTGATGTAGTCATTACAGCCTCCAATCCTTTATCAACCCAGGATGATGTGGCAGCCGCCCTGGTAAATATTTATGAAATCCCTACTTTTGCAATTAAAGGTGAGGATAATGTAACATATTACAAACATATTACTGCTGCCCTCGATCATAAGCCTCACATGACAATGGATGATGGCGCTGACCTTGTTTCAACAATTCATAAGAATCGACGCGAATTGCTGAAAGATATTGTTGGCGGTACAGAAGAAACTACAACCGGCGTTATTAGACTTCGGGCCATGTCTGCTGATAAGATGTTGGAATTCCCGGTTATTGCAGTTAATGATGCAATGACCAAACACTTTTTTGATAATCGTTATGGAACCGGCCAATCAACCCTGGATGGCATTATCCGGGCGACAAATGTTTTATTAGCCGGTAAGGTTTTTGTTGTAGCTGGTTATGGCTGGTGCGGCCGAGGCCTGGCATCTCGAGCCCGGGGTATGGGATCGCGTGTAGTTGTCACAGAAATTGATCCATTAAAAGCTTTAGAAGCAGTGATGGACGGTTTTGAAGTGATGCCAATGACCAAAGCAGCAAAGGTTGGTGACATTTTCTGTACTGTTACTGGAGACCTGAATGTTATCGATGGACATCATTTTGAAATGATGAAAGATGGTGCTTTGGTGTCAAACTCCGGACACTTTAATGTTGAAATTAACATCCCGGCTCTTCAATCAATGTCTGTTGGCGAACCAAACCTTGTCAGGCCTTATGTTGACCAATACACAACCAAAGATGGTCGAAAAATTAATATTCTTGGCGAAGGCAGATTGATCAATCTTGCATCAGCGGAAGGTCATCCGGCTTCAGTTATGGATATGTCTTTTGCAAACCAGGCATTAGCAGCCGAATACATGGTAAAGAACGCCAGCAAGTTAGAGAAGAAGGTTTACTCAGTTCCTGCTGACATCGATGCTGAAATCGCCAGGATTAAATTACTTGCGATGGGGATTGAAATTGATAATTTATCTGAAGAACAGGTAAAGTATCTAAATTCCTGGCAAGAAGGCACATAAATCAGTATTAACTTAAATTAATAAAAACAATGCAATTAATTGCATTGTTTTTATTTAAGTTGGTCTATTTCGTTAAGTTATTCGGAAACGTTTTTACCTCGGAAAGCTGAACAATTCATTTTTTCTGTATAATCTGGTAAAATAAATGGTCAAAATAAACCCGGTCAATCGGCCGGGGTTTTCTATGTGTATTATGCACTGCCGTCAAGATATGGCATGCAACGGGTAAAGGTATCTATGATTAAAGAAAGAAATAATATTCGGAACATTGCAATTATTGCCCATGTTGATCATGGCAAAACAACATTGGTAGATTTTTTATTACGGCAATCGCATACTTTTAGAGAGAATCAACAAGTTGCTGAACGTGTGATGGATTCCAATGATTTAGAACGAGAGCGCGGAATTACAATTCTTGCAAAAAACACAGCCATCACCATACCTGACCCGGTAACAGGTGAGAATGTAAAAATTAATATTGTTGATACTCCAGGACATGCTGACTTCGGCGGGGAAGTTGAACGAGTCATGAACATGGTAGATGGTGTACTTTTACTTGTTGATGCTGCAGAAGGCCCGATGCCGCAGACAAGATTTGTACTTAAAAAAGCCCTTGAGCGCGGTCACAAAGCGATCGTTGTTGTCAATAAAGTTGATCGAAAAGATGCTGAGCCTGCCAGGGTTTTAAACGACACATTTGACCTATTCGTTGAACTTGGTGCCAGTGATGAACAGGCAGATTTTCCTGTAATCTATGCCCAGGCAACTGCAGGAAAAGCCGGGGAAACTCCCGAATTAGGAAATGACCTGCAGCCACTCTTCCAAACCATTCTGCGGCACATTCCATGCCCGAAAGTCGATAGCGAAGCACCACTCCAGATGCTGGTTACTACATTGGGTTACGATGACTACAGGGGTGTGACTGCTGTCGGAAGAATTTTCGCAGGAACAATCAAAGCTGGCCAAAAACTTGCACGGATCACTGTAGACGGTACTATCATGCCGGAAAGTGCACGTTACTTATATGTGCACCACGGACTTGGTAAGGTTGAAGTACCTGAAGCGAGTGCAGGCGAGATTATTGCACTCGCAGGCCTTGAAGGAATTGCCATTGGTGAAACACTGGCTGACCAGCAAAACCCTGTTGCATTACCAACAATTAAAGTTGAGGAACCAACAGTAAGAATGACTTTTGGTGTCAACACTTCTCCATTCTCAGGAAGAGAAGGGAAGTGGAGCACATCCAGAAAACTACGTGAGCGGTTATTTGATGAGCTTCGAACAAATGTGTCTTTGCGTGTAACCGAAACAGAATCCGCGGAAACCTTTCTGGTTTCCGGGCGAGGGGAATTACACCTTGCCATATTAATTGAGACAATGCGTCGTGAAGGCTACGAATTCCAGGTTTCGCGCCCGGAAGTTATTTTTCACAAGGCAGATGATGGCAGCTTATTAGAGCCATTTGAAGAAGTTCATATCGAGACCAGCGCAGAAACAGTTGGCGTTGTTGTCGAAATGCTTGGCGGACGCCGCGGAAAAATGATGAGCATGGAAGACACCAACGATGGACATGTTCGCCTGGTCTATATTGTTCCTACACGAGGTTTATTAGGTTTCCGTTATCAATTTTTAACTGCTACAAGAGGTATGGGAATTTTACATTCACTATTTCATGGATACGATGAACTTGCCGGATCAATGAATGCCCGGTCAACAGGATCATTAGTCTCTATGGAAAATGGAGATTCCACTGCCTACGCACTAAAAAGCGCTGAGGAACGCGGAGTTTTATTCATTAATCCAGGCCTGCAAGTTTATATGGGGATGGTGATTGGTGAAAACAGCAGAGGCGGTGATATCGCGATAAACATCTGCAGGAAAAAACACTTAACTAACATGCGCTCATCGCGCGGTGACATGGAAATTAGATTAACGCCGCCGCGTCAAATGTCAATTGATGAAGCCATTGAGTATTTGTCAGATGATGAATTACTCGAAGTAACGCCAATCAATTTTAGAATCAGGAAGAGAATCTTAGATACAGAAGAGCGCGGTAAACAAACAAAGAAAGCGAAAGAAGCTCTCGAAGAAGGATAAAAATGAAAGGCGGTTTTCTATAAAATCAGAAAACCACCTTTTTTTATTTCTTTACAAATGTGCCATTTCTCAAATCAATCAAAGCTTGCTGAATTTCCTGGGTTGTATTCATTACAAAAGGACCATAGGGGACAATTGGCTCTTTGAAAGGGGCGCCAGAAATTAACATAAACCGCATTGGAGATAACTCACCAGATTTAGCTTTAAATATTTCACCATCATAAAATTTGATTAACCTTACAGAAGGAACTTTCGTTGAAGTTCCGAAAGTTCCAGAACCCTCAAATAAATATGCAAGAACTGTATGGTCTTTTGGAAATATATGGGTAAATTCTGATCCTGCTGATAATGTTATATCCGCGTAAAAAGGATCAGCAGCGATCTCTGTTACAGGACCCTGAACATCCTCTAAGGTCCCGGCGATTAGTCTGATGGAAGCACCCCTGGAAGTTATTGTAGGAATTTCAGAAGATTTAACATCCTGGTAACGTGGGGACTTCATTTTCAATGCAGATGGTAAATTTACCCATAATTGAAAACCATGAATACCACCGTGTTCACCAGCCTTTGGCATTTCTTCGTGTAGTATTCCACCTCCAGCAGTCATCCACTGAATATCACCAGCACCTATCGATCCGGAATTCCCAAGGCTATCCCTGTGCCTTACTGAACCATCGAGTATGTATGTTACTGTTTCAATTCCTCTGTGGGGGTGCATTGGAAATCCAGGATTTTCACCTTCCACTGGATCATTAAACGCGAAATGATCCCATAACAGGAATGGATCAAATTTATTGCTTACATCAGGAGATATTGATCTTTGTAGTTTTACACCAGCACCTTCGATTACAAATTTTGGCTCAATTATTGTTGCTGCCTCTCGAATATTTTCCATTTTTTTCTTCCTTTTCCACTATTATAAGAAAAATCAATTCAATCCATCATAGAACTTTATTAACTATTCATAATTCAATTTATGGAATGTAATCTGTTTCAAATAGTTGATTTGATATCAAATTCATTTCAGTTAATCGATGCAATAAATTATTAATAAGCACTTGATAACCCGGTTCTTCATAGGTTACATCTACATTGATTATTTTTGACTTCTCATAAGTTTTTAAACCTTCTCTGATAAATTTTTCAAGCAGGAAGGTGTCCTGGCTGGTGGCAATATTAATCCTGTTTCTATTATGCAGCCTTTCTTCAATAGTCATTTTTTCAGCAAATAAATGAATAATGAAATCGGGTTCACCCAATGAAGACCTTAAATATTGATACAACCGTTTACAAAGTTGAAATTCGGATGGACCGAGATATCCACGATATTTAAATAATTTAGAGAAGCCAAAAAAATCTAAATCCAAACCACCATCAATTAGACCAGGCATTACGTTCAGCCGTAAAGTTTTTTCTTGTTCAGCCCTGAATAATAAATAATCAACTTGATTTTCAAAGGCAAATTTCTTATTTTCATTGAACAATTTTTGAAATGGCCGTTTGTTGTGTTCTTCTAATCCAACTGAAAATTGGCCTGTCCTGGAAAGCGCATTTACCAGGGTTGTTTTTCCTACACCTGAAGTTCCAATAACAACAATTATTTTTCCCATATAAGTTTGATGTCCTTGATTCCGGCAGGGAACCTAATTAATTTATATTAGAATTAATAAATCAAAAGCAATTAATCAAATAGAGATCAAAATACAGGCAGTTAAGGCTAGTATCAATCCGAAAAACTGAATTTTAGAAATTTTTTCCCTAAGAAAAAACCAGGCTAATATCACCGTAAATGCAGGATACAGGGAACCGAGTATAGAAGCTATATCCAGCCGGCCTAATTGAGACGATAACGCAAATGCGCCATTACCAACGGTGTCCATTATTCCTGAAAAAATTAAGGGGATAATACTATTTTTGGATGGAATTAATGCCTTATTTTTACTGATAACAGAAAAAAGAAAAATACTTGAAATTGATATCACCCTGACAGCTATTAAAGGATAAAGCAGGGAAGAGGTGCTGGCCTTATTTAGAAAAATAAAAAATAAACCAAAAGCAAATCCAGCGATAAGTGGCAGCTTGATATCATCAATTCCAAAATTAATACTCCC
>CAZBRI010000060.1:0-10760 GCA_964494055.1 uncultured Anaerolinea sp. | reverse complement strand
TAGCTTCAGGTGACTGGAGTTCAGACGTGTGCTCTTCCGATCTCGTCCGTGCCAATGATGATTTGCATTACACTCTGCCTTCTCTCACACAGATTTATGTGATGATTGAGAACGAGCAGGGGAAAGTCTTCAGCGATTATGTCCAGCTGGCAAAAGATGGCACATTCGGCATGGAATACCAGCTCAGTGTGGATGCCCCGGTTGGGAATTACAGCATCACATTGCGCGAAAAAGCCGGTGATGACATGTACCTCAGCTGGTCGGATTTCCGTGTTGCAGAGTATGTCAAACCGGAATTCCAGGTGAACACCACGGTCGACAAGGAAATTATCCTGAATGGTGACACAGCTGTCTTCAGCCTGGATGCATCCTACTACTCCGGGGGCAGCCTTTCGAATGCAGATGTGTCCTGGTTCACCGAGATGCATCAATATAATTACACCCCGCCTGAAGCCTATAATAACTACAGCTTCAGCGATTATGACTATACCGATTATTACAACAATGGCGGCAGCATGGTCCCACCGGTTTTTAAAGATGGAACCGGTACAACTGACACAAAGGGACATTTTGAATTGCAGCAAAAAATGGACCTGCCAAAGGCCGGTGTCAGCCAGCAGGTAACATTCAGTGCCAATGTCACGGATGTTGGCGGCAGCCTGGTCGGCAGCAGCACAAATCTGAATGTTCTCGCCAGCGCAGTGCATGCCGGAATCAGCCCGCAGGATTACGTGGCAAATGTAGACGATCCGAAAGTTTTCAACCTGGTTGTCCTCGATATCGATGGCAAACCCGTTGCAAACCGCGCGGTCACAGTGGATTTTGCCGAACAGCAGTGGTTCAGTGTTGTACGCAAAGATGAAAATGGCGTCTCGCGCTGGGAGACAACTGTCAAGAGTATCCCGGCCGGCTCAGCTTCTGCTGTTACAGGCAGCGACGGCCTGGCAAGCGTTTCATTTACACCCAAAAAAGGCGGGCAGTTCAAAGCCACCATCACTGCCCTGGATGACAAGAACAGGCCCAGCAAGGCTTCTGCTTCGATCTGGGTTTCAGGTACCGATTATGTTGCCTGGCAGCAGAACAACGACCGCTCCTTCCAGCTGATCGCGGATAAAGCCTCTTACAATCCCGGCGACACTGCAAAGATCCTGATCGCCCAGCCCTTCAAAGGCGAAAATTATGCCCTGATCACCACCGAACGCGGCCACATTTACGAAAAGAAGGTCGTCAAATTACTCAATAACAGCACGGTATATGAAATCCCGATCACCTCAGATATGGCACCCGTCATGTATGTTTCTGCCATGGTGGTCAAAGCTGCAGATGGAAAAACACCGCCCGATTTCAAGATGGGTATCGTACGGATCAACATCAACCCGTCCATGCAGAAGATATTTGTCAGTCTCGCCGCTGATAAAAGCACTGCCGGCCCAGGTGAAAAAGTAACCTATACACTTACAACGAAGGATCTAAATGGCAAACCGGTTCAGGCCGATGTCTCCCTAGCGCTGGTTGATAAAGCTGTTCTGGCGCTGGTTCCATCAAATACCCAATCCCTGCTGGATACATTCTACTGGCCTAAGGGTCTGAGCGTGCTGAGTGCTTCCAGCATCGTGGTCAATGCCGAAGATTTCAATGCCAATTACCAGGAGACCTCTCCCACGGGTGAACATGCCGGGGGCGGGGGCGGGGGCAAAGGCGAAGGCGATACCGGTATCGTAACCGTCCGTCAGAATTTCAAGGACACTGCTTTCTGGCAGGCCCAGGTGATGACTGATGCCAATGGTACCGCGCAGGTAATGGTGACTCTGCCGGATAACCTGACTACCTGGCAGATGAAAGCCCGGGCTGTCACGGAGGATACCCGCGTCGGTGAAACCGAATCCGAAATCCTCAGCACCCGTCCGCTGCAGGTGCAGCTGCAAACCCCGCGTTTCTTCGTGGTGGATGACAGCGTTACCCTTGGTGCAGTGGTCCATAACAACACCGATAAACCGCTGGATGTCAAAGTTTCCCTGCAGGTACAGGGACTGACACTCAGCTCCCCTGCCGAACAGACAATCAACGTCCTGGCGGGGCAGCAGGCTTATGCCACATGGATCGGCCAGGTGAGTCACAATGCAACACGGGTGGATATGGTCGCCAGCGCCAGCAGCGGCGCGTACAGCGATGCCACACGTCCCGCGCTCGGTACACTCCCGGGACAGGGTTTACCCGTTTTGACTTTCCACGTCACCGAAACGGTTGGTAGTGCCAATTATTTACGCGATGCCGGAACCATCACCGAAGGCATTGCGCTTCCCGGAAAATTGAACCAGGATTACCTCGGCGGCACCCTTAACCTGGATGTCTCACCTTCCCTGGCTGCCTCAATGACCGACGGCCTCACCTACCTGGATGATTATCCCTATTTGTGCATGGAGCAGACAGTCTCGCGCTTCCTGCCAAACCTTATTTCTTTGGAAGCTCTCAAACTGGCCGGCAAACCAACCGACGCCCTGCAGAAATCCCTGGATGAACAGATTCAGCCGGCTCTTCAGCGTATCTTCCGCAATCAAAATTCTGATGGCGGCTGGGGTCTCTGGCCCGGTTCTCAAAGCCAGCTCAACACCACAGCTTACGTCGTCATCGGCCTGTCTGAAGCCGGAAAGGCAGGTTACACCATCCCCGAATACATGCTGGGTCAGGCGTTGGATTACCTCTCCGCCAACATTTCTTCCAGCTTCACCGGAAATTACAATTATCAGAACAACCAGGCAGCCATCGCCCTGTATGCCCTTTCGCTGGGCAGCCGCTCCGACGCCATCCGCATGTCAGATCTCTTTGCTGATCGGGATAAGCTCGACCTGTACGGTAAGGCATTCTTGATGCAAGCCATGCAGCTTACTGATCCCGCTGATGAGCGGATTCAAAGCCTGCTATCTGACCTGGACAGTGCTGCCGCCAAATCAGCCTCCGGTGCGTGGTGGAATGAGACTGAAGCTGATTACTGGAACTGGAACACAGATATCCGTACAACCGCCATCATCCTGAACGCCCTGTTACAGGTCGACCCGCAGAATGTGCTCATCCCCAACGGCATACACTGGCTGATGGCTCACCGCGAAGGCGATCACTGGTATTCCACGCAGGAAACTGCCTGGTCACTGATGGCCCTCACTCATTGGCTCAGCCTCTCCGGTGAATTCCAGACCAATTACCAGTACACAATCAAGCTCAACGGCGATGTCCTTAAAACCGCCCAGGCGGATGCAGCGCACCTCTCTCAAACTACTTCTCTGCATATCGATGCGCAGCAGCTGCTGGCGGACAGGCTTAACACCCTGGATGTGACCCGCGGTCCAGGAGCCGGTGTGCTGTATTACACCGCCTACATGGATTACTCGCTGCCGGTCAAGGATATCCCGGCCCTCGATCAGGGCATCATGGTCTCGCAGCAGTATTTCTCGCCAACCGATCTCAAGACCCCCATCACCGCTGCCAATCGCGGCGACCTGGTGCAGGTTCGCTTAACACTGGTTGTGCCGCACAGCCTGCATTACCTGGTGGTCGATGACCCGCTCCCAGCCGGTCTCGAAGCCGTGGATGCCTCGCTGGCCACTTCCCAGGAGGTCCCGAGTGCTTATCAGCCGCAGGATTACGACCGTTACGGCTGGGGCTGGTGGTACTTCTATTACAAGCAGATCTATGACGATAAAGTGGTTATGTCTGCCGATTACCTGCCCGCCGGTACCTATACCATCAACTACCTGGCCCGCGCCGCCACCGCCGGACAGTTCCACGTCCTGCCAGTCACCGCCCGCCAGTTCTACTTCCCGGATGTCTCCGGTCGCAGTGCTGGCAGCCAATTCACTGTCAATCCGTAACAAATATTTCAATAACAACCCTGCCCCCATTACTTTCGGGGGCATTTTTTATTTTTCTTTCGCCAGGTTATTCAACCAAAATCACTTCAATAAAACAACTGGGTTCTCAAAAATCCCCGCTTCAGGCGGCTTTTTGCCTGAATAGACTCATCCACATAATCTTTTTTTATACTTTTATTAGGATTCTATTTTTTCCAGGTGGATAATTGTATAGATATGATGACTGATAAATTCAGCCCAAAATTCCATTATTGCCGGTCTATACGCCTTGAAGAATATGATTATCCCCGGGCAGGCCCATAATTCATTTCAATTGTTTCGTATCATCGCCTTCACCTGTTTGGTCAGGTCAGCAATGCGGAAATGGAATTTAATGAATTGGGGGAAATCGCCAAAAAGAATGATTTCGAACCGCCGAATTACGATCGTATGTCAATTTGTGGGAACATGATTTTGTCGTCATGCCCGACCACTTTCACGGCATCATTTGGATCATCCAGGATGAGGCTGCCCTCGATGTCGGTGTACCCGTAGGGGTCGAGCGCTTTTCGACCCCAAAGCCAGTCGTAACCCCCGTTCATTAGGAGCCATCCTCCGCACCTGCGAATCCTCCGTTACATTTGCTGTCAAAGCCCTCCAAAACCAGCGCGGGACAGCCCTCTGCCAAACCAATTATTACGAACACATCACCGCAATGAAAAAGATCTACGAATCACACGCAATTTCATTTCATCCAACCCCGCCAATTGGCAAAAAGACAACCTATCCATCAATCCGCCGGGGTCCTCGCATGGACGCCCGTTTTAGGGACGCAGCGCCGCTGTGTTGCTGCTACACAACAATGCCGCCAATTACGGTGCATCATTATAAATGCGTATCAACCCATCCCACGTCGAAAAAGCCAGGCTGTGATTGTCGGGAGAGAACGCCAGGCTGGTTGTTTCAGCGATGTTTGCCGGAAAATCGAGTTTGACCGGGGTAAGCAGCCGGTCCTTGATTAAATCCCAGCTGTTCAGCGTACCGTCCAGGCTGTAATATGCCAGAAGCGAGCCGTCATCCGAGATACCCATGGACCAGGAATTCGGACCGGTATCCACGGTTTTAAACAGTTCCAGCGGTGCAGTATGGTAGATTTCCACGACGCCTGTTTCTCCAATCAGCAGCAGGCTGGATTGATCGCGTGAGATTTGCATTTCGGTCAGAGTTTGACCAAGGCTTTTATCGATGGCGATTTCCTGCAGCACCTTGCCGGTTTCAACATCCAGAATTTGAACCGGTTTATTCCTGCTGAAACCAAAGATGGATTTTCCGTCAGGTGCAAACGCGATCGATTCCAGCCAATTTTTGGATGGAATTTTACGGATGAATTTCCCGCTCTTCATGTCAAACAGGCGGATGGCATGGTCATCGATCGAAAAGTAAAGCACAGCCAGCATACTTTTGTCTGCTGACATACTTGTGCTGATCACAACTTTATCCTTCATTTCAGGCAGGATTACAGGGTTGGGATGAATACTGATAAATCCTCCATCCTGTGCGTTGATTTCATATATCTTATTATCAGCAATGGAAAGCTGCAGGCCGCTGCCATCGTCACTGAAGGATAGGTGTGAACCAATTGGCAGGAATCCCGCCTGTTGGTGAACAGGTTCAGCCTGCCCGCTTTTCCACATACCCAGGTTCCCGTCGGAGGTGATACCGTAGAATCTTTGGCCGCTGCTGTCAGCTGCTGCGGCCCAAAGCGGGCTTGTAAGCGGGAAAGTTTGCAGCGGCGCTTTCACTGTATCCACTGCCCAAACCTCAAGCTGTGCTGGAGCAGTTCCGCCCATCACCACCCGCTGACCGTCTGGCGAGAAGGAAATGGCAGAAATGGCATCTTTACGCTTGATATCGAAGCGTTTGTCGAAGCGGGTGTATTCCCAGGCCTGGATCGTACGGCTGCCCCACCTTGTGAAATACCCCCATTTGAAATTTGCTGGCTTGCTGAGTACAGGTGCGAACGCTGCAGCGGTCCAGGGGAAGTCAGTCGTGTCAGCAGCTGCCTGTGAAACTTCCTGCCAGTTTACAGTGTCCAGTGCATGGGTCTGCACCGCGGTGGTAGTAACATCCAGGAACAGGGTATGTACGTTTTTTCCGGTTGGATCATACTCCAGCCACAATGGATCCTGGGTGTTGTTGATGTACTGGTCGATGGTTTTTATCGGACGGCCATCCGCGGCACTGATGACCTGTATAAAACCATTCTTGCTGACAAATGTGATCTGTGTTTTATCTGGAGAAATGTCAAAATCTGCGATGACATTAGCATCGTCGCCTGCAGTGCTGTCCAGCGCATACTCACCCAGCAGGCTGCCAGTGTTTAAGTCCCACATCTTGACGGTTGGGTAGTAATCGGCATTCAGCGAAAGCGCGGCTGCCAGGGTTCCATCGCGTGAAATGCGGATGTGACGGTAGAGCGGGTACCCTGGGCGCAGGGTGGGAGAATATATCGAAAGCAGCGGGCTGAGATCATCCGCTGAGAAGATGAATATGCCGGCAGTGGTGGAAGCGATCAGTCGTTTTTCATCCGCAGAAAGCTGCAACCCGAACGAAGATAGCCGCAGCCCCGTGCCCATCCCCAGCTTTTTGACCAGGCTGAGTGTACCGCGCGGCGCGGAAGGCGTGGGCGGAAACGTCGGGCTGACTACACTTGCAGGCGTTTCAGGGATCTTTGTAGCTGTTGGCGTGGTTACGCTCACATGTGTCGCTGAGTTTGGTGCAGCTGTCACAACTGTCGCCGTCGGAGAGACACTTTGCGCGCAGCCGGAAATTAAAAAGCAAATCACGAACCATACCAATAAAAAGTGATTTTTCATCTTGTCCTTCAGGAATGCTTGTTGAATTGTATGGGTTAAAGAATAACCGATAAGTTGGAATTTACAATGGGTACAAGGTAATACACCAAAGCGGTTTATCTCAATTTGTCCCCGGCCCCCGGTATATAGTTTTTTATTTTGCATATTATTTACAATTCATCCCTCACATCATTTCCAGGCCCCGGCGGTGGAAGGGGAATCCGAATATCAGCTTTTCCCCCGACTGTAGACAGATAATCTTTTGGCAGATAATAATCAGCATAAGCGATTGGTAGTGCATCCGGGCAAGCATTTCCATGTACCAGCCAGCATACGCCAAATCCATGCCCTTCCCCGCTTCTGCAAGCACAGCTGGAGTGACACTTGTTCTAACTGTTTTATCAAAGCAGCCGGTTTCCATCACGCCGGATTAAGGTTACTACAGTCCAATAATCCTGCAGCATATGAACCAACATTTTCTTACCCTTAAGAAAAACCAAAAGAATTTAGAACTTCTCAGTGCTCTCCGTGAGCTCCGTGTTGAATCATTTTCTTACCACTGAGCGCACAGAGTCCACAGAGAAAACCAAAAGAATTAAGAACTTCTCAGTGTTCTCCGTGAGCTCCGTGGTGAATCATTTTCTTACAACTGAGAGCACAGAGACCACAGAGGAACAGCCAAAGATTTATACTCTTCTCAGTGTTCTCCATAAGCTCCGTGGTGAATATAGATTTTTTCCGGGCAAATAAAACTATTCGAGCTGTCCATTGATGATGCGCTGAATTCCACTTTTTAACAATTTCACATTGAAGTTAATAAGTAATCCTACCTTGATACCTGATAGTTTTAAGTAAGACAATACCTGGGCCTGGTGAATTGGAACCAGGGCATCTACTGATTTGAGCTCTACTAAAACCTTGTGGTTAACCAATAAATCCAGACGATAACCGCAATCGAGCTGAACATTTTTATACAAAACAGGAACTGGTTTTTGTTCTTCGACCAGAAAACCTTGCTCTCTCAATTCATACACCAGGCATGCCTCATAGGCAGATTCCAATAATCCTGGTCCCAGGAATTTATGGACTTCAATCGCTGATTTGATAATTGCATCTGTAAGCTTATTTATTTCATCTCGTTCAGGCATATTTATCATCCATTTTCAAATTTTATAGAAAAAGCAATAAGTTATTGAACTTCTCAGTGCTCTCCGTGAGCTCCGTGGTGAGTACAGATTTAACCACAGAGAACACAGAGTCCACAGAGGATCAGCTAAAGATTTATGCTCTTCTCAGTGTGCTCCGTGTGCTCCGTGGTGATTATTGATTTAACCACAGAGAGCACAGAGTACACAGAGAAAAATCAAAAGATTTATGCTCTTCTCAGTGTCCTCCGTGAGATCCGTGGTAATTATTGATTTAACCACAGAGACCACAGAATACACAGAGAAAAAACAAGAGATTTATGCTCTTCTCAGTGTGCTACGTGGTGAAAAAATTCATATCCTTCAACGCCAGCAGCTCCAGATCACCCGTCACAAGCACTGCACCCAATTGTTTAGCAGTTTCAGCAGCATATGCATTCGCATAAGACAACGCGTACTTCATCTTCCATCGTTCAGCCCCAAGAACCAGTCCATTATCAGCTGGTATGGCCTTTATTGGCAAATTCTCCAGGTCATTCAGAACCTTCTCCGCACGCTTCGTTCCAATTCCTGAAGGTGTTCTTCTTCCAGGCAGCGAATGAAATCATGACCGGTGTGCTTTCCTCGCAATTTCAAAACCTGGTCAACCAGTACCTGTTTCAGGATGATCGCCTGGTCAACAACCTTTGCCTGGAATAGACCGCCGTTCTTCATATGTAATTTTTCCCTGATGCTCTTTGGAAGCAAGAGCTTTCACTAGGATGATAATTTAATGGTCATACAATGCTCCTATCTTACTTTTCTTATAAAATAGAAAGACAAAATGCACTGCAGGTTAAACCGTTGCTGTTAACTTTTTCTATTTTGTTCTGCATTAGCATTGATTGTGTTTCAGCTGCCTTGATGTTTTCTCTCCCCGGCTGCGTAATCTCCGGCCAGCTCTTCACCAGCGCTTTCTAAAAAAGCGCTTGCGCACTGCGCTTCTTGAGTTCGCAGATAGTATACAGCCGGCAGCACAGTCATCTGGCGTTCTTGGCCTGTACCCCCAATTTGGCTTCCAGTCCTGCCGTGTCCCTGAATTGCAAATAATTTATTCTTCTTCCTTCCCTCCCGTCTCCACCAACGAAAGCCCAAACCGCTTCTTTTCCCGGTCAATATTAATCACCTTCACCCGGATAATTTGCCCGACGGTTAATACATCCCTGGGATGTTTGCCCTTATCTCCAATAAAATCAGAAACATGTAAAAGACCGTCTCCCCCCATCACATTAACAAACGCACCATAATCCATCAGGGAAGTCACCTGTCCATTGTATTCCTGCCCTTCAACCAGCGTTTCAACAACCCTTGCCTTCAGTGCTGACCGGCTTTCCTTCGTAACAGCCAATTCAGAAAGAATAAAACGGTGTATGGGTTCGTCCAATTCAACAATGCGGACCCTGATGGATTCTCCAACCATGTTTGCCCAGTTTTTTGGAACATTGTTGGGGTTCAAATTATGCCGGGCAATACTGACCTGCGATGCCGGTATGAACCCTTTGTGCCCATGCACAAAAACGATCAAGCCGCCATTATTGTAGCTTTCAATTTTGCCTTCATAGGTTTCCTTGTTCTCAAACAGCTTTACAACCAGTTCCCAGCTGTTATCATGTTCTGACTGTGCCGTGCTGCCATCTTCTTCTATCAAAATATTTTCCTCCGGTAAGTGAAAAAACAAATTTATGATTAAAAACCGATCATGCAAATTTGTTTGTAAGAACTATTTTTCAGCAATATTAATTTGATAATTAACCAGGGAATCCTGAACTGATTCCATTACATTATCCAAAACATCTTATTCGTATTCAGCATAAATGATCAATTGATGACCTATTGCCAGGCCGCTGGCGGTGAAAAAAAGTGAGTTCCGCCAACTTTAATTTCATCCATAGCAATTGTTATGCCATGCGTATCCATTATTGCAGTCACTGTTCTGCCTGCATATTAAATATCATATCATGAGGTTTTTCATTAAATCTGTGAACTGCTAATTTTGTTCAGCCAATCGTGAATGGCTGACCAGTTGCTATTTTGTAACTGTTATTTCGACCTTCTCAGACTCAACCACATGCCCATCGCTCCCGACCGCTGCCGCGCTGAACACGTGTGTGCCCGCCTGCAGCTGCCACCAGTGTGTGTAAGGCGGGGCAGTAAAACGCTCCAGCACCTGCCCATCCATGTAAAGGATCACCTGTCCGAGCCCCGCCCCGGCCAGCACCTGTACCGGGATCTGTTGTGATGACGGGTCCAATTTGCTGGATAGGCTGTAGACCGCCCCGGGCTGCGGTGAAGTCAGCACCAGTCCGCCCGGCACGCTCGCAGTTCCCTGGTAATCCGATAGCAGCCTGATCCCCTGTGAATGAGCCCATCTCTGTGCCTGCACCGGCAGATCCAGCACCAGCACCGGTTCCTGCTGACCGGCTTGTGTCTCCGGGCCGGCAAGTGTTCCGGTTGTCTTATCCAGTCGTACCAGCTTGTAAACATTATCCGGCAGTGTCGGCTGTGTGCCGTCGATAAACCACTCCTGTGAAGTCCGCTCACACAGCGGGGTGGGCAGCATCCCGGAAAAAGTACACACCTCCATCCGCACCATGCCTTCCGGCTGCTTGAATTCCTCCACGGGCTTGCCTCTCAAAAGTCCACGGATGGTCTCCTGCCAGATGGGTGCCGCCCCGGTCAGCCCGTTCACATCCCGCATCGCCTGGTAATCGCTGTTTCCCACCCACACACCCACCAGCAGGCTTGGGGTGTAGCCGATGGTCCAGTTATCGTGATAATTGTTGGTTGTTCCGGTCTTGACAGCTGCTGGCCGCTCGATTTTCAACGTGCTGTTCAGTCAGATCGGAAGAGCGGCGGGTAGGGAAGGAGTGTGCAGC
>CAZBRI010000059.1:0-10767 GCA_964494055.1 uncultured Anaerolinea sp. | reverse complement strand
AAATGCAGTTCAGCGATTTCGTGGTATTGGCCATGGAACAGCTGACCCTGCAGGCAGCCAAAGTCCGCTTTATGTTCGGTGGCAAGGCCACAGTGCCGATGGTGATGCGGCTGGCGGGCGGATCCGGCACCGGTGCGGCAGCCCAGCATTCCGAAAGCCTGGAAGCCTGGTTCGTTCACATGCCGGGTCTCAAAGTGGTCATGCCTTCCTCCCCGGAAGAAGCCAAGGGCCTGCTGCTCGCCTCCATCTATGACGACAACCCCATCATCTTCATCGAGCATAAGCTGCTTTATAAAACCAAGGGACCCGTTCCCGAAGAATGGTATACAACCCCAATCGGGAAATCCCGCGTGGTACGAGAGGGTAAACATCTCACAGTCGTCGCGACTTCCATCGAGGTCAGCCGCAGTCTGGCTGCCGCAGAAGTTCTTGCCAAGGAAGGCATCGAGCTGGAAGTGATCGACCCGCGCACCCTGCGCCCGCTGGACCTGGACCCGATCGTGAGCTCGGTCATGAAAACCGGCCGCCTGCTGATCGTCCACGAAGCTGTCAAGATGGGTGGTTTTGGTGGTGAAGTTGCCGCACAGATCGCTGAAAGCAAAGCCTTTGATTATCTCGATGCTCCCATCCGCCGCCTTGCCGGCCTGGATATGCCCATCCCTTATAACCGCAATCTTGAAGCCCACGCTGTACCGCAGGTGGAAGATATAGTAGCAGAAGCCCGCAAACTTGTTTCGGGAAAATACTAGGAGCCTGCCGTGAAAGAAGTAATCATGCCCAAGTTTGGGTTCACACAGGAAGACGGCGAGATACTGGAATGGATGGTCAAAGAAGGCGACAAAGTTGACCAGGGTGACCCGCTGGCACTCGTTTCCACTGACAAGGTCAGTATGGAAGTTGAAGCACCGGAAGCCGGTATCGTTGCTGGTCTGCAGTACAAAAAAGGTGACATCGTCCCAGTCACAAAGATCATTGCCTACATTTTAAAGGCAGGTGAGACCTTTACACAGCCGAAGAGCAGCGCCCCCGTAACTTCTGCCGCAGCAGCATCCGCTGCATCTGTTTCTGAATCTTCTACCAAACTGACACCAGTCGCTACGCGGATGGTCAAAGAACTCGGCCTGCCGGCTACTGAGATCCCCGGCACCGGCCCTGGCGGACGCGTGACCCGAGAAGATGTGGAGCGATTCGCCGGCAGTCAGCGGATTGCTGAACCAGGTAAGCCGCGCTCCAGCCCGGCAGCCAAGCGCATCGCCCGCGAAGCCTCCATCGACCTGTCCCAATTACGCGGCTCGGGTCCCGAAGGCCGTGTGCAGGAAGCCGATGTACGCAGCTACTTGGAAAACAAAGCCGCTGCCAGCGAAACCCGCACTGCAGCCCCGGCTGCTTCCACAGGCAGAACCCTGCGCAGCATCCCTTTTGTGGGCATGCGCAAGACCATCGCCCTGAACATGGCGCGCTCTGCCCAGTCCATCCCAGCCATCCAGTTGGAGATCGATGTGGATATGCTGCAGGCCGCTGCCCTGCATGAACAGGCTAAAAAAGAAGCCGGCGAGAAGAAAGTTTCCCTGACGGCAGTCATTGTCAAGGTAGTCGCCTGGGCTCTCTCGCGCAACCCCATCCTCAACTCTCGCCTGGGCGAGAATGAGATCAGCCTGCTGCCTGAGATCAACATCGGCATCGCTGTCTCGATCGAGAACGGCTTGATCGTGCCCGTCATCCATGATGCCGATCAAAAAGGCATTCTGCAGCTGGCAGAGGATATCAACGACCTCAGTGCCCGTGCCCGGCAGAACAAACTTCGGGCATACGACCTGGAAGGTGCCACTTTTACCATCTCCAACCTGGGAATGTTTGGCATCGACCGCTTTACCGCCATCATCAACCCGCCTCAGGTGGGCATCCTGGCAGTCAGCGCAGCCAAAAAGCAGTTTCTTGCTAACGAATTGAACCAACCGGTGTTACGTACATTAATAAACATGCGTCTTTCAGCAGATCACCGCGTGGTGGATGGCGTTGAAGCAGCCCGGTTCTTGTCCGACCTTCGTAAAGGGATGGAAACTCCCGGGGAGATGCTTCTGTGACTTCCAAACTTATTGAATATCTTGTGACCGAAGCAATTATGCTGGATGCGGATTTTTCCAGCGCGGAAGAGATCATCCGGTCATTGAGCAAAAAGTTGATGGATGTCGGCTATGTACGCGATACATTTGCCGATGCCGCCGTGGCACGCGAAAGTTCGATCCCAACCGGTCTGCCGCTCGGTGGAATGATCAACGCAGCCATCCCTCACACTGAGATCGAGCATGTTCTCAAACCCGGCGTTGGAATGGCGACCCTCAAAAAACCAGTTATATTTCAAAACATGATCTCTCCCGAAGAATCTGTTGAAGTAAGACTGGTTTTTATTTTGGCCCTCGATCAACCGAAATCACAGATCGAGATGTTACAAGAAGTAGCCGGAGTCATTCAGGACCCGAAGTTGGTAATAGACCTGGTAAACGCCAAAACGACCGAACAGGTTATGGCAGCGTTGAAAGGTTAAAAGAGGTTGCTCGTTTCTCACCATCATTTTCAGGTACTTTGATCTAGTTCAGGAGAATAACATGGCACAACCAAAACGTATTCTAGTGGCCTGCGGAACTGGAATTGCTACATCTACAGTGGTAGCAAAGGGCATTGAAGAAGCGCTCCAAGCGCGAGGTATCTCGGTTTATACGCGTCAGTGTAAAGCAACTGAAGTCACCAGCCTGTTACAGGGAATGGACCTGATCGTTACGACCACACCACTGCCCAGCAACCTGGGCTTACCGGTTATCCAGACCCTGGCATTTCTGACAGGCATAGGAAAGGAGGCGGTTATCGAACAGATAATAACAGCATTGACTGCTTGAAATTCATAACGGTTGGCACGTTCTTTTCATATATTCCAAAATAAACAAAAAAAATAGGAGTAAAGAACAATGGATGCAATTCTTACCGGAATCAAAGGCATTTTTGATGCCCTCGGAGCAACAATTATGCTCCCCATCATCATCTTTTTGATCGCATGGGCAATGGGAGCAAAGCCAGGCAAGGCTTTCCGTGCCGGTGTAACAATTGGCATTGCATTTATCGGTATTAATCTTGTAGTAGGGATTATGTGGGGCAACCTGTCCGCAGTCGGCCAGGCAATGGTCACCAACCTGAATATCCAGCGCGACGTCATGGACATGGGCTGGCCCTCTGCCGCATCCATCGCCTTCGGCAGCCCTGTGGGTCTGTGGGTCATCCCGATCGCCATCCTCGTCAATATTATTCTCCTGGCCTTAAACCTGACCAAGACCCTCAATATTGATGTTTGGAATTTCTGGCACTTTGCCTTTATCGGTTCGATGGTAATGGCCGCCACCGGCTCTCTGGCTTATGGCCTGGTTGCCACCGCAATTGCTGCTGCCATGGGTCTCTTCTTTGGTGATTGGACTGCCAAGGCTGTTCAATCATTCTACGGCACCCCCGGTATCTCAATTCCCCACCTTACCTCCGGCCCAGGCGTACCATTCGCGATCGTAACCAACTGGATCGTCGACCGCATCCCCGGACTGAAAGACATGGAAGCTGATCCCGAAACCATCCGCAAAAATTGGGGTGTCATGGGCGAACCCGTCATCCTCGGCCTGATCATCGGCCTCGTACTTGGCATCCTTGCCTTCTTCAATGCCGGCGATGCTACCACCGTCATCACCAAAGTCCTCGGCGTCGCCATGAACCTGGCCGCAGTTATGCTGCTCATGCCCCGCATGGTACAGATCCTGATGGAAGGTTTGATCCCTGTCTCCGAAGCTGCCCGCGAATTCATGCAGAAACGCTTCAATGGTCGCGAGTTCTACATTGGTCTCGATGCCGCTATTTTGATTGGTCACCCGGCCGCCATCTCCAGCGCCCTGTTGCTCGTCCCGATCGCCATCCTGCTCTCAATCATCCTGCCCGGCAACCGCGTTATCCTGTTTGCTGACCTGGCTGTGATCCCATTCGTTGTCTCCCTCTTCGCCCCATTGATGAAGGGTAACATCGTCCGCATGGTCATCGCCGGCACACTCGAACTCGCAGTCGGTTTCTATATTGCCACCGGTCTGGCTGATTTCTTCACCGCCACCGCAGTTGCAGCCAAATTTGCCCTTCCCGAAAATGCCTCCAAGATCACCAGCATTGCTGATGGTTTCATGTGGCCCGGCCTGGTCTTCACCAAGCTCACCGAAATGCTCGGCGGCGCAGCTGGTTTAGGCATCATCGCCGTCCTCCTGGCTGTTGTCTGGTTCTTCTACCTGAAGAATGCACATGCCTGGGAAGTCGCCGCTGGCGCTCCTGAAAAATAACCTGTAACAAGATCACCTACCAGAATGGGGCAGCCAAAAAGCTGCCCCATTCTGCCCAAGGAAGAACAAAATGATCAATGTGATCATCCGCTCGATGATTGGTACCTGGGGAAATGTGCTTCTGGATCAATACATCGCAAATGGATTTTGGATCAACGGCCTGATCCTGCTCTACGCCCTGCTGGTAATTTTATCCCGCCGCAATTACGATAATAACCTGAGATCACTGGTCATTGAACTGCAAAATCTTTACGGTGATCAGATCGCAAAAAAAGGCGCAGGCAGCATCCTGGCAAAATTAAAGAACAGCCCCATCCCCTGGGAAGGATCGCTCAAAATTTCAGCCTTTCCTTTCTTAACACCGCCGGGAAGTGTAAGGCTGTATCAGAATAACCCGCAAAACTTTGAGAAATTTGTCCCCCTGGAAACCCTGGCAGAACTGCTTCAGCAAACATCATAAACCCATTACAGGATATTTCAATATGCCCGAGATCTGGTTCACAATCAAAAACAAGGTAGGTTTGCACGCCCGTCCTGCCAGCCTGTTTGTCCGCGAAGCGGCAAAGTATAAATCGACCATCACCGTCATTAACGGCGAGACTAAAGCGAACGCAAAAAGCATCCTGAACGTGCTTACCCTGGGTGCCAACCTGGGCGACAAGATCCGTGTGATCGCCGAAGGCGAGGATGCCGATGCTGCACTCAAAGCTTTAGCCGACTTGAATGCCGCTAATTATGGAGAACCTGAATGAAAACCATGCAGGGCGTTGGCGCTTCTCCCGGGCTCGCCATTGGCCCGGCTTTTCTCTTTCAGAAAGAAGATCTGAGCTTCAAATCTCACCCGGTTTCTGACCCGCCTGCTGAATGGGTCCGGATGGAGCTGGCACTCAAAACAGCCTCCGATCAGCTGAATGCCATTTATGAAAAAGCATTGGCTGAGACCGGTCAGGCACAGGCAGAGATCTTCGAAGCACATCAGCAGATGCTCTCCGACCCCGAACTGGTGGAAAGCATCCGCACTGCCATCCTGGAAAAGAAATCTGACGCCGAAACCGCTCTGACCGTGACCACCGAAGGCTACGCCTGCACCCTGGAAGCCCTGCATGACGAGTATTTCAGCGCCAGGGCTGCCGATGTACGCGATGTTTCGCGGCGCGCCCTGCGCATCCTGCTCGGCCGGCAGGAAGTGGATGTGACCATGCGGCAGCCATCCCTGGTGATCGCTGCCGATCTCACCCCCTCAGACACCATCCGCCTGGATAAATCCAAACTGCTGGGCTTCTGCACCGCTGAAGGCGGCGCCACATCCCATACTGCCATCCTGGCCAAAGCCCTGGGCCTGCCCGCTGTCGTCGGCGCAGGGGAACAGGTTTTAGGCATACAGGCCGGCGAGCTGCTGATTCTAAATGGCAGCAGCGGTACGATCCTGCTCAACCCGGATGAAGAAACCCTCACAGCCAGCAGGCAGGCGCAGAACCTGGAAAAAGACCGGGCCGCCATCGAGCTTGAACAGGCGCAGCACTCCGTCGTCACCCGTGACGGGCACACGGTGGAAGTGGTGGCCAATGTGGGCAGTGTTTCAGACGCTCAGCAGGCAATTGCCAAAGGCGCTGAAGGTATCGGCTTGCTGCGCACCGAGTTCCTGTATCTCGACCGGCAGACCGCCCCCAACGAAGATGAGCAGTATGCCGCTTACAAAGCCATTTTTGATGTGATGGGCGAACGCCCGGTGGTCATCCGCACGATTGATGTGGGCGGCGATAAGGAACTGCCGTACATTGACCTGGGACACGAGGATAATCCCTTCCTCGGCTGGCGCGCCATCCGTATGTGCCTCGATAATCCTGATTTCTTCAAGACACAGCTGCGGGCCATCCTGCGTGCTTCTGTTGGGCATGATATCCGCATCATGTTCCCGATGATCGCCGCGGTCAGCGAGGTGCGCAAAGCGCGCCTGATGCTGGACGAAGCCCGCGCTGACCTTGATAAAACCGGCACGCCTTACGGACAGAAGATTCAGACCGGAATCATGATCGAGATCCCGGCCGCGGCTGTCATGGCAGATAAATTCATCGGCGTGGTGGATTTCTTCAGCATCGGTACCAATGATCTGACGCAGTACACCCTGGCGGTGGAACGCACCAACAAGAAGGTCGGGCATCTCTCGAATGCGCTCGACCCGGCTGTCCTGCGTTTGATCGCACGCGTGATCGAGGAAGGTCACAAGGGCGGTGTGTGGGTCGGGATGTGCGGCGAGCTTGCCGGCGACCCGCGTGCCCTGCCGGTGCTCCTGGGCCTGGGCCTGGACGAGTTCAGCATGGCTCCGTCGATGATCCCGCATGCCAAGGCTGTTATCCGAGTAAACGATATCGCCTCCTGCCAACGCCTTGCCGCTGATGTCCTCGACCTGGCGACCTTCGCCGATGTGGAAGCCTGCCTGACCGCGCGATTGAAGTAGCGGCGAAGCAATTCTCTAGCTCTCGGACGCAATGTCATTACCGCCAAGGACCGATGGCACGATATGCAGATGGACTGGTTTTCACTCCCTGCACGCCATGTCATTGCGAGACGCCGCATTTGTACTTCGGCGGCGAAACAATCCCCTCTTTTTCGCCAGCCGTCTCATTAAGAGTACCTTCCTTGCCAGAACCTTCAATTTAATACAGTATCAATCCCAAAGCAGGATCCATCCCCCCGACCCCCTTCCTAAGGAAGGGGGAGATTTTTTTTGTGGAATTTTTGGCCAAAGATCGGCCAAAAATTCCACTTGCGGGGTAAACCAGGACTGCTGCGTCAATCTCACCAGGGATAGGTAGCACGGTGTGTGAACAGGAACAAGCTTCACGTTGTACCGTAAGTGACCCGGGACGATGTTTGAGACGGGAAGCGGTGGAGCCATCCCCTTGTTTTCGCCAGCCGTCTCATTAAGAGTACTTTCCTTGCCGGAACCTTCAATTTAATACAGTATCAATCCCAACGCAGAATCCATCCCCCCGACCCCCTTCCTAAGGAAGGGGGAGATTTTTTTTCTTTGTGGAATTTTTGGCCAAAGATCGGCCAAAAATTCCACTTGCGGGGTAAACCAGGGCAGCTGCGAAGACAATACCACCATAAACCGGCGGGACAGTTTACCATCAGACCCTGAAAGCACGATGTATGAGACGCGAAGCGGCGGAGCAATCCCCTTGTTTTCGCCAGCCGTCTCATTAAGAGTACCTTCCTTGCCTAAGCCTTCATTTTAATACAGTATCAATCCCAACGCAGGGTCCATCCCCCCGGCCCCCTTCCTAAGGAAGGGGGAGATCTTTTTTCTTTGTGGAATTTTTGGCCAAAGATCGGCCAAAAATTCCACTTGCGGGGTAAACCAGGGCAGCTGCGTCTATCTCACCAGGGATAGATAGCGCGGTGTGTGAACAGGAACAAGCTTCACGTTGTACCTTAAGTGACCCGGGACGATGTTTGAGACGCGAAGCGGCGTGGCAATCCCCTCGCGACGGCCAGCCATTACAGAAACACAGCCTGCACAAAAATAAAACCGGACCCCCTCCTGCCTCCCCCATTTTCAAAGACCGAAAATGGGGGAGGAAAATGCACGGTTTTTTTGGTGTAATGCTGAAATTATTCTTGCAGATTAGTATATTGAAAGATGCGGGCATGTTCTGCATCTCAATTCCCTTAACAGCACTTCTGCGCGTCCTTCGCTTCTTTGCGCGGAATCTCTCTTAATAAAATCACTCCCGCAGAAATTGATCTGCGGGAGTGGTCATTACAAATGAGGATTACGGTCTTGCCAGCGTGAACACCGGCGAAGTCCACGTCTCCCAATCTGCGGGATTGGATTCCTTCCCGAGTGCTTTCAGAACTGACATCTTGATAATATATGTTCCATCCGGGGCGGTGAAGGTCTTATTACCCTTACCGGTTGTCGTTCCATCCCAGGCAATCGCATAAAAACCGGTCGTCGTGCTGTTGCGGACCATATAATCCAGCTCCAGGATTTGACCGATTGATTTACCGCTGACTGCATTGAATGCCTCCAGCTTGAAGATACGCGACTGGTGATCGAGATGAACCAGAACATACGGCAAATCACCCGCCAGCATACTGAAAGTTGAAACAGTATCATCAAAATATTGATCTGTCAGCAGCGGCAGACCGTATGGGTGAGTCAATACCTGGATGGACTGGTAATCACCTACAAAGCCTGCATACGGAACACGCAGCAGCTGTCCGCCGCCGCGCGGGGTAAAGATGATATACCCGCCGTATTGTCCCATGTCCGGGCCGGAGGCAGCGCTGATAGTCACCTTAACATCTGCTCCGTCGTGTGCATTCACGGTCAGGCTTGGCTTATTGAATGTCACACTGCTATCTGATGAGTAATAAGACGGGGTAATCACACCGCCAATGGTTAAACCATTTTCGTAAGATAGATCATAGGTCAGGCTGGTGTTTCCATTATTGGTCACATGCAGCTGACGGCTGACAGGACCGCTCTGACTCTCGCCGAGCGATAGCTTTCCAGGTTCCACCACTGACACCGCCAGAATCGCGTTGTCTATACGCACCATACCGGCTCCCTGCCGGTTGACACTGTCCAGGATCCCGTATTGAGGAGCTAACGACCACAGGGCAGGTACAGAATTATTCTGAAGCAGGGTTCGGACATCCATTGCTTTTGTCTTGGGTTTGGCTTGCAGCAGCAGGGCAGCAGTCCCGGCAACATGCGGGGATGACATGGATGTACCGCTCAAAGTGGCATAGCCGCCGAGCTCAAGCGGGTAGGATGAATAAATATTCCCGCCGGGTGCGCCAATGTCGGGCTTCAATGCCAGGTCAGGCGACAGGCCGTAGGAGCTGAAGGATGAGATCAATCCGCCGGTCGGGCTGGGGGATGAGAACATCTGGTCAGTCCAGGTCATCATAACCGGTGCAGTTTGTGCGCGCAGGAAAACACCATCAGCCTGCGAAATGCCCGCCACAGGTTTCGGGTTTGACTGAACAGCACCCAGTGTTCCGCTGAAGATGCCAGGAACATTGTTAGAGATCAATACCGCGTCGGCACCGGCTGCGGCTGCAATGGCTGCCTTGGCGCTGAAATTGCAGGTACCGCGGGCAGCCAGGGCCACCTTGCCGGTCAGAGAGCCGGCAGCCAGGGGATCGCATGCCAACCCTACATCCACTATCTCGCTGCTCCCGGAGGTTGGTATCGGGGCAGAATAGGTCATCTCGAGATAACCGATCTTTGTCCCATTAACTTCCAGGTAAGGCAGCAGGACGTGCGTGTTATCGAAGGATGCAACACCGATCACGTTCTCACCCAAACCGGGTGCGCCGGCAGAATATACCCCTGAAGTACCGTTATTTCCAATGGAAGCAACCACAACCATGCCCTTCTTCACCAGGCGCGATGCGGCTTCAGCCGTCGGGGATTGCGGCCACTCAAAGGCAGAACCGATGCTCATGTTCAGGATGTTCATTCCGTCTTTATAGGCTCTCTCCATGGCAGCCAGCATGACGGCATCCGTTGTAGAACCTTCGCAGCCAAACACACGGTATGAACCGAATTTGACATCCGGTGCAACACCTTTAAGCCCGTTTGTCGCATCATTGGCACCGATAATGCCCGCAACGTGTGAGCCATGACCCGCGCAGTCATCCGGGTATTGATCGGGTACTTCAACCGGGTTATATGACGCAGCTGTGTCATCCGCGTTATAGGCATCTCCAACAAAATCCCAACCGGTGATGACGCGGGCAGTCGGGAACATTGTGCTGTTGCTGCGTGCCACACCATCGCCGCCGAATGCCGGGTGATCGTAATCAATACCGGTATCCATCACTGCCACTTTGATGCCTTTTCCCGTAAAACCGAGCTCAGATTGAGCAATATCAGCACCTGTCTGAGCGAGGGCTGTGTAAAGTTCCGGGTCACAGGCATTGGTCGTAGTCTGCGGTACCGGCACAACCATTACCGGGAAGATCGCAGTAACACCAGGCAGCCGGCTGATCTTGCCCAGCTCAGCAGTGCTGGCGGTGATCGCAAAACCGTTCCACAAGCTGGTGTAGTTAAAATGTTCTTTATAATTTATTTTTCCCACAAGGGCGTTCAACCGGAAACTCTTTTGCTGTTTTTGAACCGACAGCTCAGAATTACCTTCAGAGGTCGGGTTTCCGCTCAATTTAACAAACCATTGCTTCGGTGTTTCATTGACCAGCTGCCCGGTTTCAGCCGATGGCGGGACATAATCCGGGGTTACAGGCCCAACCACACCGGCGAATACCGGGGTAATGGCTGCCCCGGCCAGGGAAAGGATAACAATAATTGAAATTACAATTTTCTTGAACATTATTTCCTCCATACCTATAAAATAAAATTTTTCAAAACAAATAAACCAGTAAACTGCACAGG
>CAZBRI010000058.1:5100-10781 GCA_964494055.1 uncultured Anaerolinea sp. | reverse complement strand
GTTACCTGAAATTCAGAAAAGGTATGCCGGATACTTTGCTCCTCATGTCCAACGGCGGATTGAAGCCTTGCTCAAAGCCGAAAGAGCTGCTCACCGGGCAGAAAAATACCGGTACGGGGGGCTAACCACCTCTCCAAATTCTTTGTACGAATAAAAAAATAAAAAAAAGATCCTCTTTTTTTGAGGATCTTTTTTGTTTAATCACAAAATATATTTACGGCGTGTTCACCGAAAAGTATACCTGTCCATTGATATATACAAACAAAACCTTATTCGGGCTGAATGCCATAGCCATGATTGGCTTGTCTTTTGGCAATGGATTATCTATTCCAGCAGCGGCACGGACCTGGTTTTGCAATTCCAATGAACGCGGGCTGAATCTGAAAATGGATTGCGTGTATGGCTCAAGGAGTGCAATGGAAGGATCAGGCGGCCCGGTAAAAAATATCTGGGAGAAAATTCCATCATTTAATTTCACACCGCCCTGGTAACCTGGACGGGTATCGTTATAAATTGCCGGATCACTGCAGCGGGTCGTGGATGAATTTACAAGACTGCTTGTACATATCGTCATGTGTCCATCTTTGTGCAGTAAATACAGATCATCCCCGTTGGCGGAGATGCCAATAGCTTGTTCCAGCATGACGGGCACCTGGGAACCAAAGAAGAATTGAGGTTCGCTAAATTTATTTACATCAATTTCATTGTAAACCCAAACTGCATGAGCAGCTGAATCGAGTACGTAAAGGGTGGATCCATCAAACGACATGGCCGTGATCTGTTTCCAACCGGTTCCAGGAGGCGGCAGTTCAGCAGCAAAAGGTACCTTACCGGGTGCACAGTATAAAACTTTGCCCGTGTTATCCAATCCCATCAGACTTGCATCTGAAGAACTATTCCGGAAAAGGATCGTGATATCCACAAGATGATCAATGGTGATACCATCATTGTAAGTGCCAGGACCGCATTGGAAGGTTGTATCCAGATCATAATTCCGGCTGTTATTAAATCCCCTTATCACCGAACCATCGATTGAATTCAATAAATAAATATCGGTGTCTGAGGCCGCCATCCGGCTGACCTGCAATGTTTTACTCAGTGTAGTATTGAAGGCTGGCAGATATTGGATCCTGACCACTTTGTCGATATTATCCAGGGCTGTTTGAGCCTGTAATCTGAGCGCCTGTCCAACAGGTTCTGATTCAGACTTGAATTGATCTGCCTGATCAAGCAGATCCAGGGTTGTATGCCAATCTATCCGGAATGCGGCCGGAGAAGTATCTGAAAGCGCCTGTTGAGCAGAGGCCTGTGCCCGATTTAGAAACGCCTCATACTGTGCCTGGTAACCAATCGTGTAATAAACTCCCCGGGCAGAAAAAATCACAATTATGGGAATCGCAACCGCAAAAAAAATTGAGAGTGACCGTGTTATGGATTGCTGATTATTTTCGGATTCCGGTTCTGTTTCGGGCAGCATTTTTAGAAATAATTTTTCGCTCCAGGAAACTGTCCCATTAATTTTCTGTCTTGCATAACGCAGGGCTTTCAAAAGGAAACTTGCCGCAGCCCTTGATCGTTCCCTGAAATCAAACTCGATTTTCGGAAGTGTAAATTGAGGCGCAGAGCGTTTTTCTCTGTTTGAAGAAAAATTTGCATCTGACTGCTGCTCATTATCAGGTGCAGCTGAATCAACACGTTTGTCTTCCCGCAAAACAGGCACTACCGCCGCTGATTCAACGGGAGAATTCACTGAATTGACTTCCGAAATTTCGGGCTGGGCAGCTGGTTGAATTTCTTTTTTAACGAATAACCCCTCCAGGGCGGGCATTGATTCAGGCCGTAATTCTGGAACTTTCACAATCCCTGGAACAACCTGGTCGGGGGATTCCATCTGTCCATCCCGGATGGGATTGAGAATCAGCATATCACCGGCTCCATCAGCAGCCTGTATCAGCAAACCATTTACATTATCTTCGGTTATTGCCAATAACCGGCGCCGTGTAATCTCCAGCGAGGTTGAGCCGCGGGTTTCGGTAAATGATTTTTCCCAGGACTGAGGCATATCTGTACTGAAGAGCAGACGATCCATATGGTTCAGGTCTACACGGGAGAAGTACATCCTCGTATTTTGACCAAGACCCAAACCTTTACCTGAAAGCTGAATGTCATATATATGACGATATTCACTTGTAAAATGGATAACATGAACATCACCAGCCTGTACAATATACATCTGCTCAGCGCGAAGACTGCAAATTACCAATGCGCCAACGCTGTACAAGCCTTTTCCGGTTGATCTCATATTTCTTTCCGAAAGAAAGTTATTTAAAGATTCAACCGTTGTTTTTAACGCATTTGTTAAAGAACCCGGTGTTGCATAAAAAGTTAGAGAAAGTTGATTTACAATATCAGAATATTCACTGCTGGTAAATGTACTGTTTCCACCCAGAGTCAAATATACGATCAACCGATCCTGCTCACGTCCCCTGGCAGTCTTCTTTGGGGGATTTTGAGCCAATAAACCAGGCAACAGGGGCCATTCCTGCCCATTATTTCGGAAAACGGAAATAAAGCTCAAATTAATCGTACTCATATAAGTATCTAACATTATACTGGTAAAATCTTTTCAGGAAACAGGATCATGGAATTTCAATTACACGAATCATTTAATTCTTTACAGCTTATTGAGACTGCCTGGAACGAACTGGTACACGAAGGAGTGACCAACGCCCCTTTTTTACGTTTTGAATATTTAAGAACCTGGTGGGAAACTCTCGGAGGCGGCGAGTGGGAAGATTCAGCCCGCCTGACTGTCATCACTGCTTATGAAAATCAACAACTGATTGGTATTGCCCCATTATTCCTGGCAAAAAACAGGGACGGTAAGGATGCACTGTTGCTGCTCGGCAGCATAGAGATATCCGATTATCTGGACCTGATCGTTAAAGCAGAAAATCACCAGGCATTTTCACTTGAACTTATCCGGTGGCTGCAAACTGAATTCCCATTTCACTGGCAGGTAATAGATTGGTATAACATTCCGGATTGTTCACCCAGCCTGGCTGTTTTAAAATCCGATTTTGAACAATTACACATGCAATATGAGGCAAGTGTTTATCAGCCGTGTCCATACATCCCCCTGCCGGGGGATTTTGAAACTTACCTGGGAAGCCTGGACAAAAAACAGCGCCATGAAATACGGCGAAAGGTACGAAGAGCGGAGGATAGCGGCAGGAATGTTCACTGGTATATTGCAGATGATGAAACCAAGCTTGATTCAAATATCAGGCATTTCATTTCCCTCATGGCCCAGGACCCGCACAAACAAGCCTTCCTGACTCCGGCAATGGTAGAACAATTTACTTTGAGCTGCAGGGAAGCATTTAAAGCGGGTTACTTACAAATGGCATTCCTGGAAGTGGATGGGGAAAAAGCCTGCGCTTATTTGAATTTTGATTATGATAATAAAATTTGGGTATATAACTCAGGTTTGGATAAGCGGTTCATGGATCTCTCTGCCGGCTGGGTGCTCCTGGCTTACCTTCTGAGATGGGCCAATGAAAATAAACGCACTGAATTTGATTTTCTGCGTGGAGAAGAAGATTACAAGTTAAAATTCGGCGGGCATCGCAGGGCTGTGATGAGACTCACTCTTACAAGAAATTAAGAAAAAATCTCCGCCATTGAATTACTGGCGGAGATTTTTTTTATTGTCCACGGCACAATTTCTCGCCAAGCAAAGACTCAATGCCGGCTGAAAGCAGGATTCCATTCATCTTCATTTGGGTAATGGTCTTACAAGCCTGAAGTCTTACAAATGGAGAACTGTCAATTTTCAAGGCTGTTGATTTAAAATTCATTTCATCGCCGGAAAAAGCATACGCCTGGAGGAATGGTGCCCATTCAATCCGGTCAACTGGGTGAAGTTCATGTTGATTCACTTCTTTCCCTAACCGGATAATTTCCTGCCAATCCTGCTTTTGAAGCGCTAATTCCGCTTTTTCATAGTAATAACACCAGGTGTGTGCCGGCTCTGCGCCAAAAATAACCGGATCGAGGATGGGTGATTTTCCATCCGCCTCAATATTCTCGATTCTCGAATATTTAGCAAGAAGCAAAACCTGATCGGTATCCTGATCCGTAATCCTGGGCCATTGAGCATCCTGTACATGGACACAGGAACTGTCAGAAGGCTGAACCATTATCAGTAGTTTGCTGTAATTAATAACCCCTGTGTGTGTCCTGTATTCATAGGGTTTGTCACCCCCGTTGATCACATCCTTTGTGACGTAATCCATTTGAGGTAATGCTACAAGCTGGTAAACTGCCGGTAATTGATTGGTTTGGGATGGATAGTAAATAAAATTTGCTGGACCAGCTGCTGCATCAACATCTTCACCATAATTTATGCCTGGATAGTTGACCATCAAGGTTGTCCCTGCACTCAAGCCTGGAATTCGCCAGGCGGCCTGCTGCCAGAAGACCCGGTAGGCTTTTTCTTCGCTGATTACCTGGTCCGCTACTGAAAAATGAGTCAGGCAGGCGAGTATCACCATAACCGCTATTAAAATGTTTCTCACATGGGGTGATCGAATGGAATAAACAAATCCCGCTGCCAATAATGAGGCTGCCAGGGAGGCTGGAAGCAAATAATGGGAATAATGGTCGAATGCCACATAGCGATTGGCCAGAATAACCGGTGCCACTCCAAAAACAACACCCAGTATACCTGCCCAAATTGCCTGGTGCTGCCAGCCGTTTTCATCATTTTCTATAAATATGGATTGAGCAGGGACTTTTTTTTGTAAATATTCAAAGAAAACAACAATGGCTGCAGCAGAAAAAGCAACGACCAGTCCAAGCATGATCGTGTTAAGTCTCAAGCCAAAAAGGACTTGAAAATTTGGACCTGTCCAGGCCAACACCATCGTTTCAACCGCGCTCTGGAACAACCGAACGAACCACCACAATCCTGTTGATAACGGAGAGCTGACCAAAGAGCCTAATTGCAAGCCGACATCAGTGGCAGGCCTTTCATTTTTAAAAATTAACATCCGCCAAAGCATAAAACCAGCCGGAATTAGAAACACAATCCCCCAGTTTTTTATCGCAGCTGCCCACTTCCTGATCGAGATTGATATGCTTGATGGATCAAAATACAGGATAAAAATGCACGCTAATCGGAAAACTTCCATTCCAATGGCAAAATCGACCAATGCTAAATATGCCCAGCCTGTAATGATTGCGCCTAACCAGGCCGAAATTTTTGAAACACGTGAGCCAGACCTGAGAGCAAACAGAGTCAGGCAGATGGATACTACTTCCAGGAGAGCCCCAAGGATTCTGGGTTGATTTTCAAATCCTTCCATCCACCTGAGATAACCCGGATAAATAAGAAAAAGTAAACCCATCAGAAAAGCTTCATCCCGCCTGCGAGGAAACATAAGCTTGAATAACCACCAGGCAGACAGGCCGCTTAATAGACGCCAAAGAAATGAAGCCATGTGATATGGAAGAGGATTAATTCCAAATAATTGGAAATAGGCCTCAAATAAAGGTCCCCTTGCCGGGCGGTCAATGCTGAACATCTGCTGAAAAGCACCGGGACCGCCTATCAAACGATCCATGGTGTAATACCAATCATCACGGTAAATCGCTGCCCGGCTTAACCCTGGCAAAAA
>CAZBRI010000058.1:0-5000 GCA_964494055.1 uncultured Anaerolinea sp. | reverse complement strand
ATATTTTCAAATGGCCAGGCGGCGCAGGATTCTGGAAAAATAATTAATGAAAATATTAACAACTTCGGGTATCATTGAATGATCAATTGCCAGGAGAATAGCATGCAGACTGATCTCACAAAAAACATCCTCGAATTAATCAGAATGACATCCACTTCATTACCTGCGGATGTTGAACAACGACTGCATAGTGCCGTTGAAAAAGAGGCTGCCGGATCGGCTGCCCGGGGTGCTCTCGAAACTGTATTGAAGAACGTTGCTTTGTCCCGGGCACGGTCTACTCCTATCTGCCAGGACACAGGGACCCCGATATTTTATGTTTATCACCCTGAAGGCTGGAGCACCCGCAAGCTTAAAGAACAAATCCGTGGGGCGATGGTGGAAGCCACGAAATTGAATTACATGCGGCCGAATGCTGTGGATGCTGTTTATGACCGGAACAGCGGAAACAATCTTGGCGGAGAGGATTTTCCATCCATTCACTTTGAAGAAGTGGAGGGTGACAAGCTGACCGTCGAGCTGATGCTCAAAGGCGGCGGCTGCGAAAATGTCGGGGCGCAATATTCGCTGCCTGACAACCGGCTGGGGGCTGGGCGTGACCTGGCGGGCGTGCGCAAGGCGGTACTGGACGCTGTTCAAAAAGCACAGGGACAGGGGTGTGCCCCGGGTATCCTTGGCGTTGCAATCGGCGGGGACCGGGGATCGTCTTATTTCAAATCCAAGGAAGTATTATTTGATAAGCTGGGTACCCGAAACCAGGATCCACAGCTGGCAGCGCTTGAAGAAAGACTCACGACGGAAGCCAATTCAATGGGTATCGGCCCGATGGGTTTTGGCGGACAGACAACCATCATTGATACAAAGATTGCAGGCATGCACCGTTTGCCTGCTTCGTTTTTTGTTTCTGTTTCCTATATGTGCTGGGCCTATCGCCGGCGCAAAATGGTCGTCAACGGCAGTGAAATACAATACGATTAAACCTTGAGGAGAGCAAATATGCGCAAAATCAATATTCCGATAGACGATGAAACTATCCGTGAACTCAAGGTCGGCGAACCAGTATTACTCAGCGGGATCATGGTGACAGGCAGGGATGCGGCCCATAAATGGATGATCGAAACATTCATCAAGAAAACCAGAGTCCCGCAAGCGGATGATCTCCTGGCGTATGACGCTTTGAAAAAGTTATTAAATGGAGCGGTGATTTATCACTGCGGCCCTGTTGTCGCAGGACTTGACACAAAAGAGTACCGCTTTGTTGCTGCCGGACCCACTACATCCATCCGTGAAGAGCCCTACCAGGCGGATGTCATGAAGCATTTCAACGTCAAAGGTGTGATCGGAAAAGGCGGGATGGGTCCTAAAACGCTTAAAGGCTGTGAAGAAACGCCAGGTGTTTACTTCCATGCAATCGGCGGTGCAGCATCATTTATCGCCCAATCTGTTAAAAAAGTCCTCGGTGTTTATAAGTTGGATTTCGGTGTACCTGAGGCCATGTGGGTGATCGAAGTACAGGATTTCCCTGTGGTTGTTACGATGGACTCACACGGTCAATCGCAGCATGCAGTGATCGAATCATCATCCAGGCAGGTCCTGGATGAACTCCTTGCAAAACCGTATTGATCTACAAAAATAATGCACTCCAGGAAAACGACCCGATCCTCAGAATTCGCTGAAGACCTCCCATTTTTTGAGACCAAACCCTGCCCCGAATGCGGGGCAGGGTTTAACATATACGGAAATTGCCGGGAAGTTTTTGATACCTGTCTCAGTCTTGAATTTTCAAAACCGGAATATGGGGTTGTTCATCACCTGACCGTGTGTACCTACAATTTACAGCATCCATCAAAATTATCATATCAGGGCTGGGAAGCATCCCGTCAGCTGCTCCATGATTTCATTATCGATGGAAAAAGTCCTGAGCAGATCAGGCGATCGAACAATAAGCAAGTCGATAATCAGTACCGGAAGTGGAAAATTACAGGAAATAAGGGCACCGAAAATAAACTAAGTATTGAATGGTCAAAAACCATCCTGGAAGTCCGGCTCGATGAGCCTGATAATTATTGTACTGATATCAAAGCATGGGCACTCAGTACACTGAATGATTGCAGGGCATCTCTTTGATTAATTCAGGATTGTTGATTAAGATATTATTGTTAAGGATGATTAACATAAATACCGAAAATTTACTTCTTTACCCGGTTTTGAAATGATTAATTATCCAGATACAGGTTTACTGGTTTCATTATTGGAACAGGAGCAGGCATGACAAAAAAAGCGTACACCAACAGGCGTTATCTCGACAGCCTTGAAAAGAAAGTGCTGGTATTTGACGGCGCCATGGGAACCAGTTTGCAAAATCAACACCTGACAGCAGATCATTTCGGCGGGGAAAAGCTAAACGGCTGCAATGATTACCTGGTTATTTCATACCCGGAGGCGGTTGAAAAAGTTCACCGTTCATTTTTGGATGCCGGCGTGGATGTCCTGGAAACAGATACTTTCCGTTCCAACCGATTAACCCTTGGTGAGTACGGACTGAGTGAGAGAACCACTGAAATTAACCGTACCGCTGCCATGCTTGCCCGCAAAATTGCTGATGAATATACACAGAAAACCGGCCAACCCCGCTTTGTTGCCGGCTCGATAGGACCCAGCGGGAAGCTGCCATCCGCCGATGATCCCGAATTATCCAACATCAGTTTTGATGAGCTGGCAGACATATTCCGTGAACAGGCAGCCGGCTTGATCCTTGGAGGAGCCGACCTGCTTTTGATCGAAACTTCACAGGATATCCTGGAAGTGAAAGCAGCTATCACAGGCATTCAGAAAGCTTTTACTGAAACAGCCGTCACACTGCCGATTCAAGCACAGGTCACACTGGATACAACCGGCCGTATGCTGCTTGGTACCGATATTGCAGCTGCCATCACCATCCTGGAAGGTATGCCGATAGACGTCATCGGGCTGAATTGTTCTACCGGCCCCGAGCACATGCGTGAACCGATCCGGATCCTTGGAGAACAATCCATCCTGCCCGTATCCTGTATCCCAAATGCAGGTCTGCCGCTGAATGTAGACGGACAGGCTGTTTATCCCCTCGAACCTGAGCCCTTTGCTAATGCTCTGTTTGAATTTGTTGAGAAAAATAATATTTCTGTTGTTGGAGGGTGCTGCGGTACAACCCCGGCACACCTCAAGGCATTGATACAGAAATTAAATGGACGGGCCCACCCGGCACGGCCGGTTCAACCGATAGCAAGACTTTCATCTTCAATTTCTGCCATTTCCATGCAGCAGGATCCCCCTCCCCTGTTGATCGGTGAGCGGTGCAATGCGCAGGGCAGCAAGAAATTCAAACGCCTGCTGCTGGAAGAAGATTATGATTCCATCCTGGAAGTTGCCCGGGAGCAGATCGCTTTTGGTGCACATGCCCTGGATATTTCGTGCGCAGTTACTGAACGTGCCGATGAAGTGGAATTAATGCGTAAAACGGTAAAAAAGCTGGAGATGGGCGTTGAAGTACCGCTGGTGATCGACACAACTGAATTAGATGTGCTTGAAATGGCCTTGAAAACCGCTCCCGGAAGGTGCCTGATCAATTCAACCCATCTTGAGGGCGGGAGAGGTAAAGCGGACAAAATCTTTACCCTGGCGAAAACGCACAACGCCGCAATAATCGTTTTAACCATCGATGAAAATGGGATGGCAAAAACCGCTGACCGCAAACTGGAAGTCGCCCGCAGGATCTACGACATTGCAGTTAATGAACACGGCCTGCGGCCTGAAGCACTGGTATACGATGCGCTGACCTTCACACTGGCAACCGGTGACCCTGAATTCGCTGATTCTGCCCAGGAAACCATCGCAGGCATCCGCTTGATCAAGCAGAACCTGCCTGGCGTACTCACTTCACTGGGTGTTTCCAACCTGTCTTTTGGTTTGGCTTCCCAGGCCCGCCCGGCGCTTAACTCAATCATGCTATATCACTGTGTTCAAGCCGGACTGGATATGGCGATCATCAATCCTGCCCATGTGACCCCCTACGCAGATATTCCTGCTAACGAACTCGGACTGTGCGAAGATCTGATCTTCAACCGCCGGCCGGATGCATTGCAGCTTTTCATAGAATATTTCGAAAAAGTATCCCCAACATCGACCGAAAATTCACTGATCGTTCCAACCGAAGGCATGACTCCAGAACAACGCCTGCACTGGCGTATTGTGCACCGGCACAAGGAAGGTGTCGAGAATGATATTGACGAGATCATTCACCGGCCTCAATTGGCCGGGGATAAACGCACACGGCACGAAGTAGCAGTACACACATTAAATAATGTGCTTTTACCAGCCATGAAAGAGGTGGGTGATAAATTTGGCGCAGGAGAATTGATCCTGCCGTTCGTCTTGCAATCAGCCGAGGTGATGAAAAAATCTGTTTCGCACCTCGAAAATTACCTGGAAAAAGTGGAAGGTGTTACAAAGGGGACAGTTGTCATCGCTACCGTTTATGGTGATGTACATGACATTGGCAAGAACCTGGTAAAAACCATCCTGGCAAACAACGGCTACACAGTCATCGATCTTGGGAAACAGGTACCTGCTGAGACCATCATAAATAAAGCAGTGGAAGTGAATGCCACTGCCATCGGGCTTTCTGCCCTGCTGGTGAGCACATCCAAACAGATGCCATTGATCATCAATGAGCTGAAACGCCGAGGTCATAATATCCCGGTTCTTGTCGGCGGTGCTGCAATCAACCGCCGTTTTGGGCGAAGGATCTTCTTCACCGAAGACGGGAGCAGTTACGAATCCGGCGTTTTTTACTGCAAAGATGCTTTTGAAGGCCTTGATACAATGGATCAATTGATCGACCCGCAGCGCAAACCGGGGTTGATGGAAATGATACAGCGTGAGGCAGATATGGAAATGGGACGGGAATCCCAGGTACCGGCTCATCGAAAATCAGAAATTCAAAGATCAAATATTGTTCCGAT